>NZ_JACOOT010000033.1:0-184398 GCF_014287535.1 Blautia segnis
ACAAAACGTCATAAAACGCTAGTGAAATATGATTAATTTTAAAAATAAAAAAAGCCTGTCAGCCGCTAAATAAAAGGCTTTCAAGCTACAAGCAAACATGTGATGCTGCAAAACTGTGGAAAAAATAGAGGATGATCCGAGTCATCCGGTCTATATTCAGACTGTGTGGGGAGTTGGTTATAAGTTTAATGAAAAAATGTGTGAATAATTAAATCAGATCCAGTGTTGTGTGACTGTCAAAAAATGATAGATATTTCTGATGGTTCGTGGTATGATAAAGACAGAAACATGAGTGCTATTTTAAGAAAGGGTGATGGTTATGGCATTGGCACAGGCAACGAAATCCCGTGAAACAACTTATACGATCAACGATGCAATGGATGTCCTTCTGTCAAAGCTGGATGAAGCCATTGACGATATGGAAAATGGCAGAGTGCAGACAGTGGAAGAAGCATGGGCAGAAATTGATGCAGTATAAGGGGTACGGATGGAAAACAAAAAATACAAAGTTGTCATTGCCCAGAGCGGCAAGCTGGATGTGAAAGAAAAAAAGAAATATATCCTTCAGCAATTTAAGTACCGGGAATATGCAGAAAACTTTTCCAAAAAGATTAAAAAAGCGGTTCTTGCACTTGATACACTTCCGACCGGGTATAATACAACAGGCTTCCGGTATCGTGGTTATGATATTTACATGAAACCGTGTGAATCCTATCTGCTGTTTTATACTGTGGATGAAGCAGTGAAAACAGTTACAGTTCTGCGTGTCATGCAGGATGGAATGGACTGGCAGTATATCATCAATCGGTGGCTGCGGGAAAACGCATAGGATATACAAAAAGATTATAGTGACAGGCAGTATTCAAACAGATTGGGTACCGCCTGTTTTTATGTCCGCTGAAAACAGATGGACAGCAGAAGAAAAATATTAGAAAATAACGGACAGATTGTGAAATTTAAAAGAGAAAAAACTTTTTCAAAAATATTCAAAAATATTGGAACATTTTAATGGGACTTCTGCCATGTATCAGTAGGGGGGTGATTTTGGATGAAAGATGTAAAAGAACAGAAGCAGAATGACAATGGAGAAATCATTGAAATGAAGCAGGGACAGGTGATAAAAATTCCAAAGAACAGCGGCAAAGCATGGCTGACATTATTTTATAGTCTGCCGCAGGAGTTTGTCAGCAAACGTCCTGTTTATCTGAACTTCCCACGCTGCCCTTATGAGGTGCTGCGGACGGATAAATATGACAGTATGATAAACAATGATACATTTCTGGAACTGGTATGGGATTGTGTGGCATGGAGCGCATGGCAGTATTTTGAAGTTCCATATCAAAAAGGCGGCTACCGGGAGATACCCGGCAGTGCGGCGCAGTATTCCGGGGACTTTCCGTTGTGGCGGCTCTCTTACTCTATGCTTCCGCTCCTGCGTGACAAATTTGAGGTCAGCGGATTTTCTTTCCAGCAGCTTTACAACGTGCCGGAGGGAACGGAACTTCCGTGGCTTACTTATCAGCAGTTTGGCAACCTGATCGGTACCCTCGTGCCGGAAATTATACAGGAACAGAACTGGCAGCCTATGATCGATGAAATCTGGAACAACCGAACCATTGAGGACTTCGATAAAAGGGGAAGTCAGGTAAAACTGGACTTCATGCGTTCGTGGGAACACAGCCGTTCCAGGAAAAAGGCGGTATCCATAGAGCAGCTTGCAGAGGATGCAGAAGAAAATAGCATAGACTTTGATATTCCGGATACAAGGAGTGCGTTTGAAAATTCGGTGTTGTCAGAGCTTCAGATTGCGGAGTTTGCTGCAGGGCTTTCCGAACGTGATAAAAAGATTCTGGAAATGAAAATGAAGGGGCATAGGTTACAGGAGATTGCGGAAGCTGTAGGCTATAAGACACACGGTGCGGTGCTGAAAAGAATCCGCCATATTGCAGACTGTTATGAGGATTTTATCTCGGAAGAATATCAAAAATATCTGGAAACATTCTAATCCATCCATCCCATCGGCGGCTATCCTTACGATAGCTGCTTTCTTTTACCCATTTCCGGACAGGGGGTGATTTTTGTGGGGAAAGAATTATTTGAAACGCTGCCGGACGTGCTGGATGCAAAACTGCTGGCATCGGCCCTTTCTATTTCAAAGGCAGGAGCGTATCAGCTATTAAACCGTCCGGATTTTCCAACCTTGCAGGTGGGAGGGCGGAAACTTGTCACAAAGCAGAAGCTGGCTTTGTGGATGGAACAGCATACAAATAAAGCAAAACAGGCGGGAGCCGGAAAGGAGAAAAAAGCAGATGAAACTGACAAAGTATGAGCAGGAAACGATTATCAATTTTAATAATGATGAACAGGAAGCCAGTATTTATACAGCCAGCCCGCAGATGATGCGAAAACTGGATGCACTGGCTGCAGCTTATCCGGAGCATTACCAGGTGGTAGAGCAGACCGAAGTGAGTAAAACCTATTCCTGTGAAAAACACCTCATCAATCTTCGGAAACCGAGAAAGGTAAACGAGGAGCACAGCCAATGGGCAAGGCAGAGGATGCAGGAAATGAACCGCCATAAAAATGCGGGAAATTTATGAAAGAACCGCACACAGAGGTGACAGCTCTGTGTCAGGAAGAAAGCTGTCCGTGAAAATACGGAAATTAAGAAAAATAGAAAACCAAATGGCAGGAGAGCGGCTATGGACATGGAAAAGGTTCAGGCTGTTTTTTTATGCCATAAAATAAAAAATCAAACAGAAAAATGAGAAAAGGAGTATAAACACATGATAAAAAACAGGAATGAAACCAGTGCTGCAATGGATAAGGCACTGAAAAATCTGGAACAGGCAAAGGCAAGATATGAGGCAGAGCGCAAAAAGGAGAATGAGAAACGCAGGAAAGCACAGAACCATCATAAATATCTGATGGGCGGCATTGTTGCAAAGTATTTCCCGGAATGTTATCAGTATGAAGAAAAAGAACTGAATGTGATCTTGTCAGCGGCTCTTGCTTCGGCAGAGTGCAGGCAGGCGGTGGAAAACGTAAAAAGGATGGAGAAAAATGCGGATGAGATGGAAGATGAAAAAGACAGAAACGGCGGTCACGCCGATGAAACGAAGACAAAAGAAAACAGCGGCGGATACGCCAATTCAAAAGATTTTGCGGGTGGCAGTTTTTCGCAGGGAGTGTAAGCAGTATCTCCGGGAGTATGGGTTCACCCCAGTTATGGGGTGCGCACAGATAGACCACACTCCGTATGGTCTTGTGCGCTCTCCGAGGGCACCTGCGGTGGGCGTTGCCTGCCTTGCACCAGTCAAGAGGGGAAATAACCTTTCCCCTCCGTCCGCTGCGCTTCCTACCCCCTTGTATCCTTTGCATCTGCCCGTAACCCGGAAAACACACCCGGCTTTCGTCCATCTGCAAAGGCTTTTCTTGCAGCCCTCTATTTTACGGTAAGGGAGGAACTTTGTGAGTATGCGCACGAAATATGCCAGCACAAGGTTCAGCATTGTAAAGCGGAGCAAAGGGCAGTCGGCGGTAGATGCAGCTTCTTACATCAGCAGGAGTGTTCTTGTCAGCGAGTATGACGGGAAAACGTATCGCCCGAAATACCATGAAGATTTGGTGCATTGTGAAATCAATCTCCCGGAATATGCACCGGAGGAATGGCTGGACAGGGCAGTGCTGTGGAACTCTGTGGAGCTGAATGAGAAACAGAAAAATGCCCAGCTTTGCCGGACACTGAAAGCAGCACTTCCAAATGACTGGAGCTATGAGCTGGCAGAAGAAACGGTGCGGGATTATGTGCAGCGGAATTTTGTTTCCAAAGGGATGTGTGCGGACTGGGCAATCCATGATTCTGTTAATCAAAATGGCATCCATAACCTGCATTTCCATCTTATGCTCACCCTGCGCCCGGTGGAAGAAAACGGGAAGTGGGGAGCCAAGCAGAGAAAGGAATATATCCTTGATAAAGACGGCAATAAAATCCGCAATAAGTCCGGACGGGGATTTAAGAGCAGGGCGGTAGATGTGAATGACTGGAATGAAAAAGGTAATTCCCGGAAATGGAGAAAGGATTTGACGGACACCATCAATGTGGTGAATGACCGGATCGGACTGCCGGAGTACTGGGAACACCGTTCTTTTAAAGAGCTGGGACTGGAGCAGGAGCCGACCAGGCACTTAGGTCCGATTGCCAGTGCATTGGAGAGGAAAGGCATCCGTACCGAAAAAGGGGATGCGAACCGGGCAATCATGGAGCATAACCAGACGCTGCAAAGGGCAAGGATGTTCTATGATATTGCATGGAACAGTGTGAAAAATTTGGAGAAATGGGAACAGGAAAAAGCTGCGGAAGCTGCAAAGAATGCCGCAGAAAAGAAAGCAGGAAAAATGGCAGGAGACATCCCTGCGGCACAGGAAGGTGAAGCAGAACAGACGGCAGTTGGTTCGATACAGAAAGAAACTTCCGGTACAAAGGAAGTCAGCGTATTTGCAGCGATGAAAAATGAGGTTCTGGAAATGCTGGAATGTATTCTTGCAGCATTTGGAAGGCTTCATCTGCCGCTGATACAGGCACCGAATTTAAAAAAGGTAAGTAATCGTGCAGCACTGATGGATATTGAAAACGTGCGGAGGTTCGTGGAAGAAAAAGGCATTGACAGCTTTGAAGCACTGGAAACCTTTGCAGTACAGCAAGAAGCTTCCAAGAAAGAAGCAGAGGAAATCTGCAACAGAGATGGAAGGGAAATCCGGCGGTTAAAGGAACTGTCAGAGGCTTATGCCACCTATGCTCCATACATTCCCATCCGTAATGAATATCTGCAGAAGAAAGGAATCGCACAGGCAGTTTATCACAGCCAGCATAAGAAAGAACTGGAAACGGCGAAAGAACTCCGTATTCCGGTCTATGAACTTCTTCGGGAAGGAGAAAAATTCACACCGAAAAAGTGGGAAGCACAGATCAAAGAGCTGACACAGGAATACGAGAAACAGTCCAGACGTTACGGCAGGAGTACCGTCAATCTTGCCTATGTGGAGTTGCTTCGTCATAACCGGAAGATAGATGAGCGGGAGCAGAAGAACAAAGACCAGTCCCAGAGCCGACAGCATGAAAAGATGGACAGGGGGCAGGAGCAAAAGAAGAAACGTCAGGAAATGGGACTTTAGATTTATACATCGTTAAGGAAAATCTGCCGGGATGTCCCCCGGCAGGCAGAAAGGAGATTGCAATGAGTAAAGATTGCAGGACTACGAAAAACAGAAACAATAGTTTGACATTTGGTGTGCTGGCAGGGATAATCCTCTGCCAGCATTGGTATTTATGGAGGGATTTTATGCAGAGAAAAGCAGGGAACCGCCGGAGAGAACCGATCCGCTATGTGGTGGAACATGTTTATTCCGGCAAGGAGAGCATGGAAAAGGTACTGACTGCCGTTAGTGAAGAAGCGGCGAAACAGAATGTAAAGGAGAAGCTGGAAAATCAGAAAAAGGTGGGATGAGAAAAGATGCAGATTTCACCGGAAAAATAAAATCAGCAGTTGCAGGAGGTGGCAGGAATCGCTATAATAAAGACAGCGTATTTCTGTCACTGGATATTGAAGAAACCACAGGAGGTCAATATGCAGACAACAGAAATCAGAGAAACATGGACAGCACTTTATGCAAGATTATCATTGGATGACGGCAACGTGGGCGAGAGCATGAGCATCCAGAGCCAGAAAGCGATCCTGACAAGAAAAGCAGAGGAACTGGGGATTTATAATTATCAGTTTTATGTAGACGATGGTTATTCCGGTACGAATTTTGTTGAGGTAAGATAACGATACCTTTTTTGCAGAGGGTGTTATCTTACCTCTTTTTGATGTATGTTAGATAGCATAACTCTTTACGTCGGCTCCTATCTGTCTGAAATAGGAGATACTTTCAGTAGGCTTGTCGCCTGTATCAACTCTGCCGACAAAGCTATAAAAGATTTCGATTTTGCGGGTGTTCGTTTCCTTATCCAGTTCGTGAATAAGAATACGGTCAATAAATTCATGGACGTTTTCGTAGGTCAGTTCTTCAATCGCTGTGTATCTGCGTACCAGTGCGACAAACCTTTTTACGTCCGCGCTGCGCTCGGTGGCGTTGTCGATTTCCTGTGACAGCTCCGCAATCCTCCGGGTCAGCGTCTTTTTTTCTTCATCATAGCCGGAAGTCAGAAAAGCAAATTGTTCATCTGAAAGTTTCCCTAAAGCGTTGTCCTCGTAGAGCTTGCGGAATAAGATGTTCAGCTCGTTAATACGGTTCTGCGCCTTGTCAAGTTCTTTCCGCTGCTGTGTCAGCGTCTTTTGTACTGCCTTTGCGCTGCACTCGTTGGCGGTTTCGATAAACTCCTGTTCATGCTCTTTCACATAAGACGTTACTCGCTGCAAGTCTGCAAGGACAAGTTCTTTCAATACGCTTTTGCGGATATAATGCGTAGTGCAGAGCATATCATTTCTTGCCCGGTTGCGGTAGTTGCCGCAAGTGTAGGCGTGTTTCCGTTCAAGCGTCCCGGCTCCGCGTACTGCATACATTTTGTAGCCGCAGTCCCCACAAAAGAGCAGCCCGGAAAACAGGTCAATTTCATCAACCTTTGTCGGGCGTTGCCGGGTGGCAATCCGCTTCTGTGCAAGTTCAAAGGTTTCTTCATCAATCAAAGGTTCGTGAGTGTTGGGGAAGAAATACCTTTTTTCCTCCGGGTTCTTTTTCGTCTTTTTCGACTTATAAGATACCTTGTAGGTTTTCCCGGTTATGGTATGCCCTAAATACTCTTTCCTTGTCAGAATGTCGTACAGTGTCTTATCCGGCCAGTTGTACCATGCGTTGAGCTGTGGGCGGGGGTGGCGTTTGCTCCCTGTCCTGCGGTAGCGCAGTTCCCCGACGGTCAATATCTCATTGTCCCGCAGCCAGTTCTGGATTTCACACATACGGTCGCCCCGTACATACATTGCAAAAATCTGTTTTACGACGTGTGCCGTTTCCGGGTCGGGTATCAGATGATTGCGGTTATCCGGGTCGATAAGGTAGCCGTAAGGAGCTTCGCCGTTGACGCGCTCGCCTTTCTGTGCCTTTGCCTGTTTGACAGCCCGGATTTTCTTTGAGGTGTCGCGGGCGTAAAACTCGTTGAACCAGTTCCGCAGAGGGGTAAACTCGTTATCTTCCCTCGCTGTGTCTACACCGTCGTTAATGGCAATGTAGCGCACTTCGTATTCGGGGAAAACAATCTCTATCAGTTCGCCGGTTTTCAGATAATTACGTCCCAGACGGGAAAGGTCTTTTGTTATGACGGTCGCCACGTTCCCGGCTTCAACCTCATGCAGCATGGCTTGAAGCCCCTCACGCTCAAAGCTCACGCCGGAAAATCCGTCGTCTACAAAAAAGCGTGTGTTGAAAAAGTGGTGTTCGTCAGCATACTTTTGTAAAATCAGTTTTTGGTTCTGTATGCTTTCGCTTTCCCCGGCTTGCATATCTTCCTGGCTCAATCTGCAATATAAAGCGGTAATCTTGTCTGTCTGTAACATTTTGTCCTCCTTTCCGACGACAGACAAGCATGGTATTTGTACTGTCTATATTATACCACATACCGCTGCCTGTGTCATGTATAAAATGTGAAGAAACGCCCTATTTCCGGGCGTTTGCGGGGTTCAGCTCCATGTCCTTGCGAATGAGCTTCTTTATCTTTTTATCCAGTGTGTCCGTTGCGCGTTCACTTGCGGACGAACATACAAGGTAAGTAACTTTTCCGATTTTATGCTCCGTTGTGGTAACGGGCGTCTGGTTTTGCGTCAAAGAAAATCCCCCTTTCTTTCGCAAACATATAATACAGTCTATGAATAGCAGCAAGTCCACTATTCAAGAAAACAAAGGCTTTAATCGGACGGTTATTAGCATAACCTCATGGGAATTTCACCCCGGCATGGTTCTCATGCAGCCCTACCCATTGCCTGCGACGCTCTTAACGCTCGGACTGTGGCTGTAAGGAAGTATCATTGTATATTTTGCGTGTCGTCGCCCGCAAGCCGCTACACTTGCTTTCCGGCGCGGTGTTGGTCGCTCGGCTGTCCGGGCGGGGATAACCTCACCCGGATAGCGTCATGGCGCACCCACCGTATGGCTCGGCGCAAAAGGAACGTATCCGATTTGCCCTATGCTGCGCCGCCGTTATCTTGCGCCGCTTTCTTTGTCAAGGTTCAGAATGGCTTTGCTGCCGCGTCAGCAGCGGAACGGAAAAGGGGGAGAGAGAAAGCGTCCCGCCGCTGCGGTTTATTCCTCTGCCTTAAAGGTGAGGACAGCCATCATCAGTTTTGCTTGCAGCCGTTCCCGAATGTCGTGGTCTACGCCAAAATAGACGTTCCCGCGCTCGTCGTACAGCTTCCGCATGGAGAGGCGGGCTATGTAGCCGCTGAAATGCTGCAAGACAATCTTCATAGCGTCCGGGTCGCCCTTTGTCGCTGCCAAAATGACAGGATAGGGAACAAGGGCTTTTTCCGGGTAGCCGGGTTCGTTACCATTCGTCCCATTCATCAGCATTTTCCTCCAGATATTTTTTTAGCAGCTCAAAAGAGCTTGTCCGCCTGTACTGTATCGTGCTTCTCGACGTATCGAACAGCTCCGCAATCTCGGTGTCGTTCATTCCCTCGAAATAGTACAGGAGTACGGCTTTGCGCTTTTCTTCCGGCAAAGTACGGATTGCTTCAAGAAGCAGCTTCGGCGTGATTTTCTTCCCGGCTCTTTCAAAGGCGATTTCCCCTTTGAAATATTCATCAAAGGTATGAAGCTGCCGCGCTTCTTCTAAGGTCAAGTCGGAAAAGGTAATCTCCCTTGCCTTATGCCTGTGCAGCTCTTTGTGAGCGTCACACGCTTCATTGTGCAGTACCGTATTACAAAACTTCTGGAAAGCGCACTGTTTTATAAACTCCCTGCGATTAGGTTCCACATTCTCACCCCCTTTCTCGTTGGAAAGTTGGTGGTGCTTCCCCCTTTTCGCGGGGCAATACTGCCTTTTGAAAAAAACGCCGAAGATTTTCGGATTTTTTTCAAAAAATTTTTTGAGCAGCAAAATACGCCTGTCCGAAAAGCCCGGACAGACGTATAGGTATTGTAAGCGGTATTCAGATGATTAGACAGTTCATATTGATAGACGTAGTTTTCCCCGGCGGTGGTCGGGCTTTTTTTGATGTGTCAATGACCGTCGGATTTTGTCGATATGGTATGTGCTTCATGGCGGCTACCTCCTTTTAGCCGCCGCTTTTAACAGTGATACCGCGTCATTTCATTAGAAGATAAAAAGAAACGGCGGCTTTGGTTTTTCAAAGCTGCTGCGGAAATCAAAGAACGACAAGCAACAGTTCTGATTTTGCTCCAATATGGTTATTGGGGGCACAAATTAAATCAAAAAAGAGCCGATAACAGCAGTATTTCAAACTGCATATTATCGGCTCTGCGTCTGTGCGTCTGGCTCTTTTAATTAAATTATTTTTGTTGTTTTTTGGCTTTATTATATGTATTAGCTAACTGTCCACAAGCTGCTTTAATCTCTCTACCATGAGAAACTCTCATGGTAACTTCAAGTCCTGTTTGCTCTAATTGATGTTTGAACGCAACCATTTCTTGTTTTTGTGGTGCTCTAATTTTTGAATTACTCGTCGGGTTGTATTGCAGCACGTTAATCATAACATTTTTGCCCTTAAACCATTTTGCAAGTTGCCTTATATCTGAGGAACGGTCATTTATACCTGGTAAAAGCAAATACGCAAATACCACTTTTCGATTATGCCTTTGTGAATAGGACAATGCTTGCTTAACAACATCTTCAATAGCGTACATGTGCATATGAGGAATGATGCAGTTTCTCGCAGCCTGTGTTGCTGCATGTAAAGATATTGTCAACTGAATTTTTAGATGTTCTTCGCGCAATTTTTTTAATTGATTAACTGGACCAACTGTTGATACGGTAATGCCGTCGGTTGGAAAGTTAAGTCCATTTCTATCTCGAAGAATATGGATTGCTGCAATCAAGTTGTCGTAATTGAATAAAGGTTCTCCCATTCCCATAAAAACGATACGATTTACTTTTTGACGTATCAATATGACCTGTTGCACAATTTCAGATGGTGTTAGATTACGAACGAAACCATTGCGTCCGGACTCACAAAAAATACAGCCAACAGAACAACCAACTTGCGTACTTACGCAAACAGTCCCACCATCTCGCCGTTTAATAAAAACCGTTTCGATATACCTGTTGTCTTTCAATTCATAAACATACTTTTCAGTATCGCTACTTTTATAGACTTTTTTTGTTGATATTGATAGATTTTTTTTGTGAAATGGCTGTTTATACAATTCCGCATATAAGGCTCTTGCTTTATCCTCTCCAATTACTTCCGACATTTCTTTGTAAGTAAATCCGTATGGGTCATTCAATATTTCCGTAAGTGTACTTTTAGGTAAGTGTTTCATTTAATATCCTTCCTTTTGTTTTTCAGAGTTTTTGATTATGATTTCTAATTTTTCAACATCAATGATATGTGTTAATTATTTAGGGCAGAAAAGAGGAAAATTTCTTAATACCGTATTATAAAATACTTGAACCCTCGTCTTTCCGTTACAAATTGGACATTTTATCCAATATTTTTCAAGCATAATATTTCTCCTTTTGTGCAAAAAAATACAGGTCAATTCTCAACATGAGCATTGACCTGCATTTATACATATAACACTACAACAAAATTAAGGCATAGTTTTTATACTATGTCTATACATCGTTAGTTTTGTTGTATAGCATATGCAAAATAAGCATGACAAAAAAGCCCATATTGAAAATGGGAAAAATCTTTTTTGATTTCAATGCTTATCGAATACGCATGCTATGTAACATAAACATTTCCCCCTTTTAATAATACTATACAAAAAAAGCGGCTAATTGTCAACATATACATATGAATTATTTTGGCTAACTGATTGAATTGTGTAGACATATCCAAGAAGAAAGGGGAACAGTAAAATGTAACAGGGTGAATAACTATGGCAAAAAGACCAGTACCGAAATACGATTTCAAGGCTTTTGGGGCAGCGATAAAGGCGGCGCGGACAGGGCGCAAGGAGAGCCGCAAGAAAGTGAGCGACGAAATGTTTATCTCGCCGCGCTACCTTGCGAACATTGAGAACAAGGGGCAGCACCCAAGTTTACAGATTTTCTTTGAGCTTATGCTCCGCTACAATATATCCGTAGACCAGTTTCTTTTGGAAACGCCGCCAGAGAAGAACACGCAGCGGCGGCAGCTTGACGCGCTTCTTGACGGTATGAGCGATACAGGCATACGGATTGTGAGCGCAACGGCAAAGGAGATAGCGGAAGTCGAAACAGAGGGCAGATAAGAAGTGTCCGTCAGAATTGAATAAGGTTTAGAGAGCGTTGTAATCTTTTTTTGAGGATTGCAGCGTTTTTCTTTTGCGGAAGTTTGGCAAAACCGGGCATAGCTCCGTAGTAAGGCATAAGGGATAAAAACATTCGTAGCAAGCATAGGAAGCGGGTACCCACTTCCGTATTTTCCCCTCCCGCGCTGCGGCGCGTCGGTTGAAAATTGCTTGTTGGGAAGTGTCCCAAACCCTCGGAACGGAAAGGAAAGGAGCGAATACATGAACGGACGCAAAAGAACGGTGCAAATCAAATTCAGAGTGACGGAAGCGGAACGGGATTTAATACTGGAAAAAATGAAGCTCGTACCCACCCGGAACATGGCGGCATATCTGCGGAAGATTGCCATTGACGGGTATATCATTCAGATAGACCATGCCGATATAAAGGCAATGACCGCAGAGATACAGAAAATCGGTGTCAACGTCAACCAGATAGCACGCCGCGTAAACGCGACGGGGAACGCATACCAAGAGGACATAGAGGAAATAAAGGGGGTGCTTGCGGAGATATGGCGGTTACAAAGATTAAGCCTATTAAAAGCACTCTAAGCAAAGCCCTTGACTATATCGAAAACCCGGACAAGACGGACGGAAAAATGCTTGTGTCCTCTTTCGGCTGCTCCTATGAAACGGCAGATATTGAATTTGAATATACCTTGTCCCAAGCACTCCAAAAGGGGAACAATTTAGCCTTTCATCTGATACAGTCCTTTGAGCCGGGGGAAGTCGATTATCAGAAAGCCCATGAAATCGGAAAGCAGCTTGCCGACGCGGTAACAAAGGGGCAGCATGAATATGTACTCACGACGCACATTGACAAAGGACACGTCCACAATCACATTATTTTCTGCGCCGTAAATTTCGTAGACCACCGCAAATATAATTCCAACAAAAGGAGCTATTACGGCATACGGAACATGAGCGACAAGCTGTGTCGGGAAAATGGCTTGTCCGTCGTCGTTCCCGGCAAGGGCAGCAAGGGAAAGAGCTATGCGGAGTACCAGGCAGAAAAGACGGGTACAAGTTGGAAAGGCAAGCTAAAGATTGCCGTTGACGCGCTTATCCCCCAAGTTTCCAGTTTTGAGGAATTGTTGCAGCGGTTACAGGCGGCGGGCTATGAGATAAAGCCGGGGAAATATGTGTCATGCCGCGCCCCCGGACAGGAACGCTTCACCCGTCTTAAAACCCTCGGCGCGGATTATACAGAGGAAGCCATAAGGGAACGGATAGCGGGCAGACGGGCAAAGGCGGCGAAAGCCCCCAGAGAGCAGCGCGGCGTTTCGCTGCTTATCGACATTGAGAACAGTATCAAGGCGGCGCAGAGTAAGGGCTATGAACAGTGGGCGAAAATCCACAATCTGAAACAGGCAGCAAAGACCATGAATTTCTTGACGGAACATAAGATTGAACAGTACGCGGATTTAGTCAGCCGGATTGAAGAAATGGCAGCGGAAAGCGGACAGGCGGCAGACGCATTGAAGGACGCGGAAAAGCGGCTTGCGGACATGGCGGTGCTTATCAAGAATGTTTCCACCTACCAAAAGACAAAGCCCGTCTATGACGCATACCGCAAGGCAAGGAACAGGGAGAAGTACCGCGCCGGACAGGAACAGGCGATTATCCTACATGAAGCCGCCGCAAGGTCGCTGAAAGCGGCGGGCATTGCAAAGCTCCCGAACCTTGCCGCGCTGCAATCGGAATATGAAGCCCTCCAAGCGCAGAAAGAAGCCCTTTATGCCGACTATGGGAAGCTGAAAAAGAAAGTCCGGGAATACGATATTATCAAGCAGAACATTGACAGCATTTTACAGGCAGACAGGCAGCCGGAACGGGAAAAGGGAACAGAGCGCGGATAAGGATAGCAAAATCCCCGCCGCTGTGCTATGATAGGGCTATCAAAAAGCAGAGGAGCGTTGAGCATGGAAAACCAGAAAATGCCGGAATATGAAACCATACGCGCCGCCGTTGCCGGGGAAAAATGGGCGGTGGAGAAAGTCGTGGAGTGCTACAAGGACGAAATCGACAGGCTATCGACGGTAGCGGTCAGACAGCCGGACGGAAGCACGAAACAGGAAATCAACGAAGATATGCGCCAGTCCATCACAAAGAAGCTGATAGAAGCCCTCCCGCAGTTCCCGCTTGAAGAAATGGAAAAGGGAAATGTCAGATAGGCAAAAAAAGAACAGGGCGCGGAAGCCAGTATATGACTTCCGCGCCCTGTCTTTTTATGGGTGCTGTTTTCGTGAATGTTACGCAGTAGAACGCCATTTTTGGGGGTAAAGGTATAAAGTATCGCCTATCCGATTTTCACGCCCGGAAAGCCCTGTAAATCAAGGGATTTTCCGCGCCTACTGCGTAACAGGGGCGCGTCTTTTCCTCATGCGCTCGGCGGCTTGTCTGCGGGTGATACGTTTCCGGCAGACGGGGCAGTATTTGACACTGTTAGAGGTTGACGCAAAGAACGCGCCGCACTCGGTACATTTCTTCTTATCCCCTGTCTGGTAAAGCTCCGCATAAAGCAGCCTGTCGGCGGGAAGCACCGCAACCCGGAACCACTTGCAGAGAAGCGAATAGGAAATGAGCTGCGGACATACGCACTCGTCCCCGTCGTCCAGTAAGATACAGTTCCCGTTATCATAATTGCAGCACGTCCGGCGCACAAGGGCGTTGACTTTCCGGCTCTGGGGCGGCGTCAGCCGCTTAACCCCGTTCATACTTCATCAGCGGCGTAAATGGGAAGCTCTGCAAATTCCGCTTCGGTCAAAGCGTCCACTTTGGAAAGGGTGCGCTTTGCAAGCTCCCGCATATCCGCGTCCATGTAGGGCAGCGCGGCGTTGACATTCTCAATCAAAGCCCGCTTGCCGCCCTCGTTGTAAATGCTCAAAAGGTTTGTTTCTTCAACAGTCAGTCTAATCATGCTCATACCTCCATATCGTGATTTTTTGTTTTTGCCGCCGCCTTTTTCGGGGCGGTCTTTGCCTTGTCTGCTTTAAGCTGCGCCCGGATAGAGGGGCGGGGCTTCCTTATCTCCCTGTCCCGGTTCTCCCCCTTGTCAATCAGCGCATACGTCCCATGTCTGCCCTCGATTTTGGAAAAGGAAAGGGTCTTGTAGGGCAGCATGGAGAAAAGGCGGTCAGTGTCCTTTGTGGCTGCAAGCCGCATGAACGCCGGGGAAAGCTCTGCCATGAAATGGGTCTTGTTCGGGCTGTTCGGCTCGTAATGCCGCTTCATTTCCCGCACAATGCGCCGCGCTTCCGTTTCAATCAGCCCGTCCCGCAAAGCGGCAATATGCGCCTTGAAATCCCCCGGCGAAAGCTGCTCCCGGCTGCGCCGTTCTTCCTGTAAGAGCGATTGCAGCGCGTCCGGGTCGTTGGGTACGGCTTCAAAGCGTTCAAATTTCCCAAGCTGCGGGTCTGGGGTTCCGTCAAAATATCTCCCGGCTTCCTGTACCCTTTCCCCATGCTCATAAATCAGCTTCACCGTATCGGCGGGCAGCTCCTTTTCCTTGACGCGCTCATAATGTTTAGAGTAGTCCAGTTCGTACAGATTGCCCTTGATTTTCCCGCGCTCCTTTCCCGTCAGCTCGATTGCATAGGCAAGAACGCGGTCGCTTGTCTGCTCCATGTAGAAACGCCATGTGTTGTGGGGCGCGGTGTCTTTGAGGAAAACGTCGCGCTCCCGGAAACAGTGCGTCCCGGACGGGCGGCAGAACCACAAAAGTGTTTTGTCCTCCCTGTGGGGGCTTGCCGCCGCCTTTGCGATAATCTCTTTGTCAATGTCTAAGTCGCTCTGGTAAAAGCCTGTGTTCTGCTTCATAATCGCTTCAAGGGAAGCAAACAAATCCATGTTTTCAAATTTGCTCTGTTCCGGCATGGGTCAGCTCCTTTCCAAGTCCTGTGACTTCTGCTTTGCGTTTTTCTTCTGTGCCTTTTCCTTGTCGGCTCTAAGCTGCGCCCGGATAGAGGGTTTCTTTTCCGGCTTCGCTCCCTTGCCGCGCTCCTTGTCGGCTTTGACAGCGTTAGCCAGGTCAACAAGGGAAATCTGCTCGCCCGCCTTTACCTTTGCTTCCAGTTCGTCAACGGTGGGGGTGTTGTTGATGATACCGTCAATCATGTTCCCGTTCTGCTCTGTGGTCTGCTCGGCGGTTTTCAAGGGATTGTCCCGCTGCGCCTGTTCTGCGGCAACGGCAAACGCCCGCGTCCCATTCCCCATAATCAGATACTTTCCGTCGTCCGACTGGTGGTGAAAGCCATATCCGGCGGCTTCTATCTGCTCCCGGCTCATGGCGGTCACATGGAAAGTCCCCCTCGGTGTCTTGACAGTTTCGCCCGTTTCCAAGTCGTCCGGGGTAAGCTGCTTTTGCTCCTGTAAAAACTCCGGCACTTCCCGAAAACCTACACTGTCAACGAAATGCGCCGCGTCCTGTCCGTCCTGATGAAGCACTACCACGTCGGAAACGGAAAGGCTGTGTCCCTTAAAATCTTTGGGGTGGTCGATATTGAAACAGGTGTAAATATCTTCAAGGGAAGTTTCCGGCGCAAGGGGCGCGGAATAGACAAGCTCATAGTTCGCCCTGTCAACCACATTTCCCGCCGCCTGCAGGCGGTCGTATGGCTCAAAGCGGAAATCCCTTGTTTCGTCCCCGCCCTTTATCTGGTAAATGGAAAAGGTGTCTTTGTCCTGTCCGGCGGTCTGCGCCGTTTCCTGTGCCTTTGCGTAAAGCTGCTTCACGTCGCCCTCGGTCAGCTCGCCGCTTTTGAGCTGCCCCATAAGCTCGCGGCATTTCTCCGGCGTTCCCGTATAAAGCACGTCGCCCATTTTCGCCCGCCCGTTCTCCTGTGTCACATAGGCTTGCAAGAGGTAGCTGTTTTCCCGGCTGTCGCTGTAAGGGTTCCGGCGCACTCTGTAAATCGTTTCCGGGGTAAAGGCTTCTTTCGGGGCTGCGCCCGCTTTTTCCTGTGCGCCGTATTTTCCCGGTGCGGCTGCTTCCGGATCCGGCTTCTCCGGCGCGGCTTCCTGTCCCTCTCTGGTGGGCTGCTCCTGTCCGGCGGTCTGCTCCTTGTCCTGTGCCTTTTGCAGCTCCGCTAAGTTCTCGTCTATGGAATTGATAATCTCGGCGGCTGCGCTGCGTATCGTTTCAAGGGAGCTTTTCAGCTCGGACAGCTCCCGCCCGCTGCTCCACCCGGCGACATAGCCGAAAGAGTAGTCCGACGTGTCAAGCCCGTAATGTTGGCAGACAGTATAGGCGACGCTTTCCGCTTCGACTTCGCGGGTGCGGCGGTCAACGTGGGGCTGCTGCTCGTCCTTTGGCGCGTTGAGGTCAATGTCGTGCAGCTTCGCATGGGCGATTTCGTGAATAGCGGTCTTTAAGGTCTGTAATTCGCTCATGCCCTCGTTGATAGCAATGCGCTTGTCCTCCAAGTGGTAGTAGCCATGAGAGCCGCCCTCGATATTCTCAAAGGCGATAGGAACGGGGGAAGTCTTTTCAAGGGCTGCGAAAAAATCCTTGTAGCGGTCAACGTCGCCTGTCAGCTCGTCAACCGCAATGTCCGGCAGCTCCTTTCCCTCGGTCTGGGAAACGTCAAAGACGGATACCACCTTGTAGGCGGGTATGGTGACTTCCTTTTCCTCGGTGACGGGCTTCCCGTCCTTGCCGATAACGGGCTTCTGCGTGTGCGGGTCGATTTTCTGCATTTCCTGTTTGATTTTATAGGGTGACGGAGCAATGATTTTAATTCCCTTTTGCCCTTTCATCACGTTTCGTTCAAAGTTGTTCTTCCAAGCGGAAAAGCCCGCCACAAGGGAAGCGTCCGGCTTCTGCATGGCGATAAGGACGGTGTTTCGGAAGCTGTAATTATGGAATTTTGACATGACTTTCAGATATTCCCGGTAACGCTCGCTGTCAAAGAGTTCCGCAATACCCTGTTCCAGACGGTCGGTAATCTCTTTGAGCTTTTCGGCGGGCTTCTCGCTCGTCAGCACGATAGGGATAACCGGGCGCGGCTCCTGTGGCTGCTCTGCGGTCTGCGCCGTTCTCTGCCCCGGCGCGGCTGCGTCCATTTCTACCTTTGACGGGTCGGGTCTTTCCGGCTGCGGGGGCTGCGGCGTTACCCGGTATTCCTCCGGCACGTCGCGCCCGTCGTACCATTCTGTAAAGGTGTTGCGGTTGTTGTAGATATAGCCCTTTTCGGTAAACATACCGTCGTCGTTAATGGAAGCGTCCCGCCCGTATTCCTCATACATGAAATACTTTTTCGCTTCTTCGGGAAGTTCCGGTTCTTCCAGTTCATCAACCAGATAACGCCCGTATTCTTCTTCATTGTGGACGGACGGATAAATCCAGTAGCAGTCAAGGTTCTGTGCAAGGTTGATAATGTCCTGTAAGCTGTCGGCATGGTCGCCGTATTCAATGGCTGCAATGAATTTCTCCCGGTCGTCGTCAAACTGCATTTCCAAGAGCTTCCCTAAATAGTTCAGCTCGTCGGGGTGGGAATACTCGCTTAAATGCTCCGTCAAGCCGGGGATAGTGGATTGAAATTCTGTGAAATGCCATTCCTCATAGTGCTTGAAGTCAATCCCGATACGGTCAAAGACTTCTTTCAGATGTTCGGCAGTCGTGGGGAATGTCACCCATTCGCCCGCGGGTCTGCCCTCGGTGTACTTCCCAAGATTGGAAAGATAGCCGCTTAAAATCGGTTCTGCCATTTGTTCGCTCCTTTCTTTTTCAATCATGCGGTGCATAAGCTCAAAATCCTCAATGCTCATGCTCCCGTCAAATACATAGGGGTTAAAATCCTCCCCGTCCCGGTAGGGCTTTTCGGAAAAGGGAAGCCCCGCTTCATGGGCGGCTGCCCTCGCTTCCTCGATAACCTCCGGGGGAAGCCTGTCGTCATGCGCTCCGATAAAACCGTCAATGTCGTTCATGCTGTTTTCGTAGTGGTAACGCACTCCGGCGGTCAGCTCGTCAAGGCTCATGTCCTCGCCTAAATGCCCGCAATAGTAGCCGTTTAAGATAACGGCGGCGGGGTCAATGCTTTTTATTTCCTCTAACCGGCTCCTGTCCTCCGGGTAGAGCGTATCGTCCATATCAAGATGAAAATATTCCGCGTTCCATGAACGCCCCTGTTTCCAGAACGCCACCCATGCGATACCGTCCCTAAGCTCGTCTTGATAGTCCTTTACGGTGTCCCGTAAACTTGCCATAGTGAAAAACCTCCTTTCTCTGCGGCAGCGTCATAAGCTGCATTTTTTGGCTGCATGGTCTACTACGGGTACGCCCGCATTTCTGCCAAATATTTTTGAAAATTTTTAGAGGGTGAAGCCCTCCGCAAAAGAGGGTTTGGGAAACTTCCCAACAAGCAAAATCCCCGTCCGGCGCGTCAGCGTCGCAACGGGGATTTACGGAAGTGGGTACCCGCTTCCTATGCTTGCTATTCAAGTTTTTAGTTCTTCTGCACTTCGATACGGTAGTTGACGTATTTCCCGCCAGTGTCAGCCAAAACGATAATTCCGTCGTAGGTCTTGCCTGTTTTCGGGGAATACAGCTTTTTCACGTTCACTTTGCCGGATTTAAGGAGCGCGGCGGCAATCTTCGGGGAAAAAGCGGTCTTGCGTTCCTCGAAAAAGCGGTCATTCTTCCACATGACAAAGGCACATTCTTTGTTGCTGCAATAATAGTTTTTCTTCCCCTCATGGACGGGGGAACCGCACCGGGGGCATTTGCCGATAGAGGGCTTTTCCTCTCTGAACAAGCCCTTTTTATCCTCCTGTACGGCGGCGTGTGTCTGCACAAGCTCCCGCGTCATAGCTTCAATGCCGGACAGAAATTTGCCGGGGTCTGCGGCTCCCTTTGCTATCTGCGTCAGATTGTTTTCCCATTCTGCGGTAAGCTGCGGGGAAGTGAGCATATCCGGCAAGACTGATATAAGGGCGGCTCCGTTTTGCGTGGGGATAAGCTGCTTCCCCTTGCGCTCCGCAAAGCCGCCCTTTACCAGTTTTTCAATGACGGCGGCGCGGGTGGCGGGAGTGCCAAGCCCCCGGCGTTCCGCGTCCGGGTCGGTGTCCCCGTTCCCGGCTCGCTCCATAGCAGAGAGAAGCGACGCTTCGCTGTGGGGCTTCGGCGGCGTTGTGGTATGCTCCGTTACTTTTGCGGCGGGGTTAGGAAAGCCCTGTCCCTCGGAAAGCTCCGGCAGCGTCACACCCTCATTTTCCCCGTCCTCCGGGTCGGGTTTATCTTTCAGCGTCGCCCGGTATCTGTGTTCAATCTCTTTCCACCCGTCAGAAAGCACCGTCTTTCCCCGCGCCGTAAACTCCGTATCAGCGCATGAGAAAACCGCCGTAACCGCTTCAAAGATATGCGGCTCGGCGGTGGCAGAGAGCAGACGCGCCCCCGCAAGGGTAAGGATATTTTTCTCGCTTTCCGGCAGCGCGTCCGGGTCAGCCTTTGCAAGCTCCATAGTGGGAATGATTGCGTGGTGGTCTGATACTTTCTTGCTGTCTAATACCTTTGCAACCTCCGGCGTGAAGTCCGCGCCCGCCATAAAGGGGAGCTTTTCGCAGAGCAGCGCGATAATGCCCGCTACGGTGCCGCCCATGTCGTCAGTAAGAAAGCTGCTGTCCGTCCTCGGATAAGTAAGGAGCCGCTTTTCATAAAGGGATTGTGCAAGGTCAAGGGTCTGTTTCGCGGTGTAGCCGAAAATGCGGTTCGCTTCCCGCTGCAAAGAGGTAAGGTCAAAGAGCTTCGGCGGGGCTGCGGTTTTCTTCTCTCTGGTAAGGGAAACGCATACCGCCGTTTCTGTTTCGCAAGCCCCTTTCAGCGCGGCGGCTTCTGCCTTGTCTGAAATCCTTTCGCTTGCCGCTTCCGCGCCGGATAAATCAAGGCGCACATGATAATATTTTTCTTTCTGGAAATGGGAGATAGCCGCGTCCCGGTCGGTGAGCATTTTTAAGGTCGGGGTCTGGACGCGCCCCACGTTCAAGGTCTTTCCATACAGGCAGGAGAAAAGCCGGGTGGCGTTAATGCCGATAAGCCAGTCAGCCTTTGCGCGGCAGAGGGCAGACGCAAAGAGCGCGTCGTATTCCCGCCCGTCTTTGAGGGAAGCAAAGCCCGCCTTAATCGCCCCGTCCTCCATTGAGGAAATCCACAAGCGGCGCATGGGCTTCTTGCAGCCCGCCGCTTCGTAGACAAAGCGGAAAATCAATTCACCCTCGCGCCCCGCGTCACACGCATTTACCACTTCGGAAACGTCGGCGCGGTGCATAAGCTCTTTTAGGGTTTTGAATTGCTTCCCCTTGTCCGGGTCAACGGCGTACTGCCATTCCTCCGGCAGAATGGGTAAGCTCTCAAAACTCCATTTTTTATATTGCTCCCCGTAGGCGGCAGCTTCCGCAAGCTGTACCAAATGCCCGACGCACCATGAAATGAGGTAGCCGCCGCCCTCGATATACCCGTCCTGTTTCCCCTTAATGCCAAGCGCGGCGGCGATAGTCTGCGCCACGCTCGGCTTTTCTGCAATCACAAGTCTAAATGCCATGAAAAATCCTCCTTTCAGCGTTCCGGCGCGGTGTGCTTCTTCTCCTGTGCCTGTTTCAGACAATAGCCGATACAGGGGGATTGCGCCTTATAAGGGCAACGCATACACGCCGGGGATTTTGGAACGGGCGGCGCACTGTCACGCCGCCCGGTGGGTCTTTGTACCATCATTTTTTCTAAAGGGTTTTCGGTGAAAAGCGTCATGCTTCCTCGTCCTCCTGTTCTTCATCAGAAAGCCCGTCCCCCTCGTCCTCGTCGTAATCGTCAAAATCGAAATCTTCAAGGTCGGTGTCGCCCTTGACGTTCTGCTTTGGCTTCATAAACTTAAAATAATAGAACGCGCCCCCGCCGCCAAGAAGTGCCACGACAAGGAAAAGCACAAGCCCGCCTGTATTGCCTTTCTCTTTGGGCTGCTCTGTTGGTTTCTCGGTTTCCGGCTCCGCTTCCTTGCCGCTGCAAGCGGTCATGTTGTCCTTGCAGACGGGGCAGCTCACATTTACTTTCCCGGCTTCGCATTTCTCGGTGCAACTGCAAACGGCGGGCGGGGCTGCTTCGGTGCTTCCGTCCTCCATAAGTGCTAAGAGGTCGGCTTCGTCCACTTGATTAAGGAAATGTACTGTGTCCTCGCCCTCGTCGTCCCGGTCAATGAGGATATAAAAATAATTGCCGTTTTTGGTCGTTACGGTGATAAGCTGCTTGTTGCCGCCGAAATCGTCTACAAGGGTCGCGTTCCCGTCCGGGGTAAGGGGTTCTTCCTTTTGGGGTTCCTCGTAGACAACGCCGCTGTCGTTGGTAGCGTCCTCGCCCTCCGGGGTCTGTGCAAAGGCGGTGACGGAAAAGCCGCCCATAAGTACAAGGGCGGCGCAAAGTGCGGTCAAGGTTCTAAGGATTTTCTTATTCATTCTCGGTGTCCTCCATTTCTTCGGTGTTGTGGTCTGCGGGTTCTGCGGGGTAGCCCGGCGCGGCTTCCATGCCCGGAATACCGCCCCCGGAAAGCATAGCGGAAAGCTCATGCGGGGAAAGGCGCATGGAGCGCACAAGCTGTACGATTTGCAGGTTTTCCGCTTCGGTTTTCTGCGCTTCAAGCCCCCTTAATTTGTTCTGGTACTCGGTGATTTTCTCGCGGGTCTTTGCAATCTCTTTGTCGATACGTTCAATCTTGTTCATAGCCATAAATAAATTTCTCCTTTCTTTGCTCAAAAATATGTTAATTCCAGTTCATCAGCCCATAGCCTTTGATACAGGAGTAATTGACGGGGTAGCTCTTTATCTTGCAGGCGTCGCCGGAATTGCCCTCGACGGTATAGACGCGCTCCCCGTCCGTTCCGATAACAAGCCCTACATGGTCTGCGCTCCCGTCCCCGTCCCAGTCGAAAAAGATAGCGTCGCCGGGGGCGATATTCTCATAGCCCCTCGCGCCCCATTGCCCGCGTGACTGGAACCAGGGTACGCCCTGTGACTGGCACCCGGCAAAGCGCGGCTCGCTCTTTCCGGCTTGATTGTAGCACCATGAAACGAAACAGGCGCACCATTCCACGCGGCTGTTAAATCCGTACCAGCTCCAATAGGGTCGCCCGCCCACGTTGCCGACTTGCCGCTTCGCAAGGTCTACAACGGCGGTGTTGCCGGGGCGTGTGCCGTTTACAAGCTGTACGCCGCTTAAATCCTCGGACGCGCCCATATCGGGGGAGCCGCCGCCGAAAATCAGCGGCTTGTTGCCGCTTGTTTCCAGATAGACGCGGTACATTTCAAGCTGCTGTGGCGTTAGAAGTTCCTCCGCAATCTCGGAAATGGGCTTGCTCGTCAGCTTCACGTTGAGGATATGGTACTCGTAGGGTACTTCCTCGGTGGTCGTTTCCCCGGTTTCCGGGTCTGTGCTTGTTTCTGTGCGGTAGCGGATTTCCGTTTCTTCCGTCAGCGTCAAAGTGTACTGCATGGCAAAGACGCGGTTTAGCTCTGCCTGTGCGCTCTGCGGGGTGTAGGTCTGTAAAAGGGCGGTGAGGTAGGACGCTAACTCATGGGGGTTATGCCCGATACTGTCAAGGTCATAGCGGTATTCGTCATAGCCGGGGTGGGTGCTTTCGATATTGTCAATCTGCTGCTGAAGCTCGTTTTCCTTTGCGGCATAATTATTTTCCGTCGCCACAAGGTCGCTGTCCTCCGACGTGTAGGAAGTCCCAAGTATGCCGTTCATCAAGCCGGAGAACATGGAGCCGCAAGAGGAAAGCCCCGCCGATACCATGATGAATAAGAGCAGCGCGGCAACGGCGATACATACGCCCGCCGGGTGCCGCCCTACAAAAGCGATTGCCTTTTTTGTTTCCTCGGCGGTCTTTTTTGCCGCCTTGCGGGTGTTCTCTGCGGCTTTCTGCGCCGTTTTTGCGCCGCCTTTCCTTGCCGACTTTGCATACTGCCGCTTGATTTGCTGCTTCTGCATGAAGCGGGAAAGGGGATTGCCCGCAATCTGCGGATTGTCATGTAGGGATTTATGGTACTGGAAATCCACATTCGCCTTGAACGCCGTTTTCTCTGCCTTTGCCGCCGCCCGGTAAGGTTTCAGCTTGTGGCTGCGGTAGCCCTCCTTGACTTTCCGCGCCCCGTACTTTGCGCCGCGCTCTGCCAGTTCTTCGGATTTGTGCGCCCCCTCAACGCCGGAATTGTCCTTTTCAACGGAATGTATCTTGTTGTGAACGAAAATACCCGCTTCCTGTGCGGGGCGGGATAGCGGGTTATTGTGGGGCTTATTTTTTCCTATGGGCTTTTCCCGTTCCTCAAAGCGTAGGCGGGTCTTGCCTTTCCCGGTGGCTTCATCAAAGGTGCGCTCCCGTACAAGTTTCTTTTCTTTGGGGATAGCCGCCTTTGCCGCGTCCAGACGGTCGGCTGCTTTGTCCGATTTTCGGATATATTTTTCAAGCTCCGGCGTTGCCCGTTCCTCGTCGGTAAACTGCAAGCGGGAAGATTTTTCTTTTGCTGTGGCTTCTGCCTGTGCTTTCCTCGCCGCCTTTTTGCTCGCCTTTCTGGTACGCGCCCCGTCGATACGTTCCAAGACGCGCTCGGCTGCTGCGGTGTCCTGTTCCCGTTCTGCCCCCGGCGCATGGGGAAGCGTCGGCGCGTCGGCTGTGGGCGCGGGAGCTGTGCCGCCCGGTAGGGGCTGCGCTGCCTGTTCCGGCTGCGGCGGGGCTTCGGTCTTTGCAAAGTCCGCGTCCCTTATCCGCTTGCTGATACGTTTCTTTTTCCCGGTGGCGGCGTTTACCTCGACAGCCCCCTCGCGGGTCATTTTCTGCGTGACTTTCTCACGCGCTCGATACTGTTTTATTTTTCTGTCCCTCCAATCCGCGCCCTTGCAAGGGCGCAATACTCGGCGTTTATCTCAATGCCTATATAATGCCTGTCAAGCTGCCTTGCGGCTGCCCCCGTCGTGCCGCTGCCGAAAAAGGGGTCAAGCACAACGCCGCCTTTCGGACAGCCCGCCTTGATACAGGTTTCGGCAAGTTTTGGCGGGAACGCGGCGAAATGCCCGCCCTTGTAGGGAACGGTATTGATAAGCCACACGTCCCGCCTGTTCCGCATGGTCGGCATGAGGGCTTCGTCGTAGTAGCTGCCGCTTCGCGCCCGGTTAAGCCCCTGTACGTTCCCCTGTCCGGGTACTTCGTCCGCATATTTCTGTCCCGCGCTGCGCCCGGTGCGGTACCGCGCCGCCGTTGTGGGGGCTAACGGCTCGGCTATGGCGGCTGCGTCATAAAAATACTTCTTTGACTTCGTAAGCAGAAAGATATGTTCATAGCAGCGGGTAGGGCGGTCTTTCACGCTCTCCGGCATGGGGTTTTCTTTCTGCCAGATAATGTCGCTCCGTAAATACCACCCGTCAGCGCGTAGGGCAAAGGCTAAAAGCCAAGGAATACCGATTAAGTCCTTTTGTTTGCAGCCGGAAACGCGGTTGTTTCTTGCAATCTGCTGTCCGTTTCTGCCTTTCGGGTTCTTCGGGTCTGCATGGTAGCCTTTATTTCCTGTGCCGCAGTAAGTGTCCGCGATATTCAGCCAGAGCGTACCGTCAGAACGCAGTACCCGGCGCAGCTCGCGGAAAACCTCGGTCAGCCTGTCAATGTACTGCTCCGGCGTGTCCTCCCGTCCAATCTGCATATCAAGCCCATAATCTCTAAGCGCATAGTAGGGCGGGCTTGTGACGCAACAGTGTACGCTTTCCTCTGGAAGCTCCCGCAAGGCATAGAGCGCGTCCCGGTTGATGATGGTGTCAGTTTTCAGCCCGTTCATGCTTCGCCCACTTCCTCTGGCTTCGTCGTCATTACCCGGTAAAGCTCGGTGTCTTTTGGGAAGCGGTCTACAAAGGGCAGCACCACGTTCCCGTAGAAGATAAGCCCCTCGCCCGCTTCGGTGTGGGTGACATATTTCATCTGCTGCGGGGAGATGTTGAGCTGCTTTGCAAGGATAGCCCGGTCGCCCGCCGCCTGATTGAGCATGAGGACAAAATCAGAGTTTTCAAAGATATTCTCCACTTCGCGGGAAGCAAGCAAATCCTTGACGTTCTGCGTAATGGCTGTGGGTATGCCGCCCCATTTTCTGAAACGCTTCCAGATTTCAACGGAATAGGCGGCGGTCTGTTCCTCTTTCAAGAGAAGATGAAATTCGTCCATAAAATACCGGGTGGATTTCCTTTCTGCCCGGTTGACGGTGACGCGGTTCCATACCTGGTCCTGCACAATGAGCATACCTAACTTTTTGAGCTGCTTCCCAAGCTGCTTGATGTCAAAGCAGACAAGGCGGTTGTTCAGCTCCACGTTGGTACGGTGGTTAAACACGTTAAGGCTCCCGGAAACATACAGCTCCAACGCCGCCGCAATACGCGCCGCTTCCGGCTCCGGCTGCTTCAAAAGCTCGTCGTAGAGGTCGCCCAAGATAGGCATTTTTTCCGGGGCGGGGTCTGCAAGGAAAGGGCGGTACACGTTCCGAACGGCGCGGTCAATGACGGTCTTATCGACGGGCTGCAAGCCCTCCTTGCCGCCTATGACAAGCTCGCAGAGGGAGAGGATAAAGTCGGATTTCAGCGCAAGGGGGCTGTCGTCCTCGGAATAGTTGAGGTTAATATCCATAGGGTTCACATACTGGGGTTTCCCGTCAATGCCCTTGCCCGTAGGGGATAACCGTATCACTTGCCCGTCAAGCCGCTGCACAAGGGAAAAATACTCTGCTTCCGGGTCGCAGATAATAATGTCGTCGTCGGTAATGAGGAAAGCGTTTGTCATTTCCCGTTTGGCTGCAAAGGATTTCCCGCTTCCCGGCGTACCCAAGATTAAGCCGTTGGGGTTCTTTAGCTGCTTGCGGTCGCAGAGTATCATGTTGTTAGACAGGGCGTTCAAGCCGTAGTACAAAGCCGCGCCCGTCTGGAAAAGCTCCTGTGTGATAAAGGGGATAAAGATAGCGGTGCTTGACGTGGTAAGCCCTCTTTGAATGGGGATAAGGTTCTCCCCAAGCGGTACAGAGGACATAAGCCCCGCTTCCTGTTGGTAGTCAAGGCGGGTCAAGGCGCAGTTGTTCTTCTGTGCAATGCCCGCCGCCGCAAACACGTCATTTTCCAGTTTCCTTTTTGTGTCTGCCATGTTCACCACAAGGAACGTCAAGAGGAACATTCTTTCATTCCGGCTCTGCAAGTCCTGTAAGAGATTTTTTGCTTCGCTGCCGAACGTGGCAAGGTCGGACGGGATTATATCCATGTCGTAGCCGCTGCGTACCGCTTTTTTCTGTTCCTCGATTTTCATTTTGTCAAGGTCGGTGATTTTCCGCTTGATTGTCTTTATGGCTTCGGTCTGGTCGATACTGTGGATATGCAGATTGACGATAACGCCCGTTTCCAAGTCCAGAATATCCGATAAGATACGGTCGTTTAATTCCGGCGCAAGGATTTCAAGGAATGAAACCGCGCCGATTTTGCGCCCCATGCGGAAATACCGCCCCTCGCCAAAACGGAAAGAGGACGGGGCGATAAAGTCCTTTGTGGAAAGCCCGGACGGGGCAAGCCAAGAAAAATCAAAGGAAAACTGCCCGCCCTCCGGGTGGAAAATGCCATGCAGCATTTTAAGGCGTTCATAGCCTGTCATGGGGCGGGCAGACACGCCTAAGAGCTTAAAGTTGTTCAGCACGTCCGTTTCGATACGGGCAAGGCGGGATTTCGCCGCGCCCAGACTGTCGGCTTCAATGGCAAAGGTGATATATTTTGCTTTGACAAGCCCGTTGTTGCCCTTTGCAAGCTGGTTTTTCAGCATATCCCGGTATTCTGTGCGGATAGAATTGAAAGCGTCCTCCTGTGCCGGGATATTGACCGCTTTTTCCGCTTCGCCCCGCTGCGTCCCCTGATTGATGAAAGAGAGCTGCACCGAAACGGAAGCGTCAAAGTAGTTGAGGAAGTCGCACCAGTTCTCAAAAATGGCGGTCTTGTCGTCTGCCTGTGCAAGCTGATAGTTAATATCTTCAAAGGCGACGGTCTTTGAGTATTTGCGCTCCGTAACCTTGCAGATACCGTCCGGGTACATCTGGATATAGGGGATTGTCTGCTGTGCGGTATGCGCTTTCCCGTCGCCCTTTGCCTGTCTGATGATTTCTGCAATCTGCTTTTTCTCGGCGCGGGTGAGCTTGCGGGGCGGGTTAGGCTTTGCGCTTCCCGCCGCGCTGTTTCTTCGTGTTTCCTTTTGCAATCGCTGATACCTCCTTTTCAAGTTTTCTCTGCCGTTCTAAGACGGAATAAAAGTTGTCTGTCCTGTATGGTCGTTCTTTGGGGGCTATGAATTTCGTCTGAATGATGTTCTTCACCACCACTTCAAGGGGCTGTCCATGCTTCTCATACATGGCAAAGAGGAAACAGGGCAGCATGACGGCAATCATAGCCATAGACGCAAGGCTTGTGCCTGTGCTGTCTTTGAGCAGAAAGAAAAGCGGCAAGCCGAACAGAAGAGCCGCCGCAAAACATACAATCTGCCGTTTGGTAAGGTTGAAAGCTACTTTTGTCTTGACTTTGGATAAGTCTTTGGGTACGGGTACATACGCCAAGTAAAAACCTCCTTTCTCTGGGTTTTGTGCTGCTGTAAGTTCCCATAAGGGTAATCAAGGCAAAGGTCAATTTCTGCCCTTTGCCCGTCCCTATTCTATGGGGTTTTCCCGCGTCAAGGTCGGGTCGTATTTTCGCCGCTTCGCTCTGAAAATCTCCACCCTACCCTTGACACGCCGCTAATGCGCGGAGAATATCGACTTCGCCAGTGCGCCGGATTTGAACAGGGAGAAACAGAGGATAACGGTGTAGGCTGCAAGGGAGAATATCGCGCTGTGCAGATTGTCCGCTATTATCATGTTGTTCACCAGTACGGCGTAAATGCCGACGCATATCATAATGAGGAAGCCTTGAAAACCGATAGCGAACAGGGATTTTAGGTAGTTGTTTCCTATCTGCCCCCATTCCCGGTTAGTCATAGTTGCAAACGGGATAGGCGATACCGAACAGTAAAGGTAAATTTCTATCATACGCCCGTAGAGGATAACGGTTATCAGTACGGACATGATTTTCATGCACAAGCTCACAAGGCTTGTTTCCATGACAAGTAAGAGCAGTTCGGGGATTTCCATAGCGTCAAGCCCGTCCTGCATGGAAGCAAGGGCGGCGGCAACATCAATCTCTGTGCTGCCGCCGATTACCCCCGCCGCGCCGGAAACAACGTGCTGCGCCATATCGAACACCGCCATAGTGATGTCAAAGGTGTGCGTCACAAGGTAGACTGCCACAAACGCCTTGAACACCCACTTGAAGAACATGGAAGTGTCAACGTCGTGCATATTGTTCTTTTCCGTTACCATGCTGATAAGCTCATAGCATAGGACGTAGGTAATGACAAGCCCCGCAATGGGTACGATTACATTCTCACTAAGGGTCTGTATCATGGAGAATATATTTGCGTTCCACCCTTGCGGGGTCTGCCCTACCTCTGCGGCGATAGTGCCGACTTTTTCGTTTACGTCCCCGAACATAGTTGACAGATTACCGTTTATGGCTCCTATGAGGATTTCCTTTATCCATTCGTTAATCGCGTCAAGTATGCTCTGCATAAGCCTTTACCCGCGCTTCTTAACCGAACAGCCCGGAAAGCAGCGGTACAAGGGTCATGCCGATAAGGGCAACGCCGCCGCCCGCCATAAGCTGCTTCATGCCCTGGCTCTTTGCTTATGTGTGATAAAGAAGTAATAGAAGTGTAAAAAATTTTGCCGTTCCTATCCGGCACATGAGGTATGTCGGATAGGTCGGGCGGTTAGGTGTCGGGCAGTTCTACCTTGCCGACAAAAGAATAATAGATTTCGATTTCCTGTCTGCGTAACTTGCCCCGGCGTTTCCCGTCAAGGGCAACGCTTTCATGGACAACGATTTTCTCCACAAACTCCCGCAGCAGAGTAGGGGTAAGTTCTTCAATGGTAGTGTGCCTGCGTACCACATTCATAAACTTTTCAGCGTTTGCGGTGGCTTCCTGCGCTTTGGAAAGTTCTTCCCGCAGTCTGGCGGCACGTTCTTTCAGTTCTTTCTGCTCGGCTTCATAGTCTGCCGACAGCTCTGTGAAACGCTCGTCCGATATGCGCCCGGTTACGCTGTCCTCATACAGCCGCTTGAAGATAGCAGATAACTCGGCTATGCGTTTCTCGGCGGCTTCCAGCTCCTTTTTCTTGGCGGCGTTCCTGCGTCTGTCCCCGTCCTCATTCTGCTCGATTAAAAGCTTCATAAACCGGGCTTCATGCTTTGCCGCATAGCTGGTAACTTTCCGCAGATTGGAGAGTACGCCAGCGGTCAAGAGGTCAGTGCGGATAAAGTGCGCTGTGCAGTCGGCGGTGCGTTTCTTGTAGCTTCCGCAGATATAACAGTCCTGCTTGCGCTTGTCCGTCTGGTATCGCTGCTGGTACATGACGCTGCCGCAGTCGGCACAAAAGAGTATGCCGGAGAACAAGCCCACTTCGTCATAACGGTTGGGGCGTTTGCGCTGCTTGCGTAACTCCTGCACCCGTTCCCACGTTTCCCGGTCAATGATAGGCTCATGGTGGTTCTCAAAAACCGCCTGCTTTTCCGGGGGATTTTCTATGCTGTGTTTCAGCTTGTAGGACGGCTTCTCGGTCTTAAAGTTTACCAGACAGCCCGTATATTCCCGGTTTTCCAGCAGATGAACCACGGTATTGGTCGCCCACTTGCACTCATAGCCGGGGTGGTAGCGGCGGGTGCTGCCCGTCCTGCGGTATTCCAGCGTCCCCGGCGTGGGGATTTGCTGCTCGGTCAGCATACGGGCTATCTTGGTCGGACCGTTCCCGGCAAGGCAAAGGCTGTAAATCTGCCGTACCACCGGGGCGGCTTCCTCGTCAATGATAAAGTTTTCGTCCTCGTCCATGAGGTAGCCATAGACGGGCTTGCTTGTGATGGGCTTTCCGCTCATGCCCTTAGAGCGTTTTACTGCCTTGATTTTCTTGCTCGTATCTCTCACCAGCCATTCGTTAAAAATGTTCCGCAGCGGGGCAAAATCATTTTCCCCCTGTGCGCTGTCCACTCCGTCATTGATAGCGATGAAGCGGACACCTTTCTGTGGGAAAATCATTTCTGTGTACATTCCCACCTGTAAGTAGTTTCGCCCTAACCTCGACATATCCTTGACGATAACTGTCCCGACTTTCCCTGCTTCAATGTCTGCAAGCATGGCTTGAAATCCGGGTCTTTGAAAGTTCGCACCGGAATAACCGTCGTCGGTGTACCAGCGCAGATTAGAAAATCCATTCTGTTTGGCATAGGTTTCCAAAATCCTCTTTTGGTTGGAAATGGAATTGCTCTCGCCTTGCAGCTCGTCCTCATGGGACAGTCTTGGGTAAAGGGCGGTAATGAGTTGCTGGGTGGTCTGTCTTAACATAAATTCCTCCGTTTCCGACAGCCAGCCCCACTATTCCGTACCTTGATTGTACCACATGGGGCGGCTGTCTGTATAGCGGCAAAAGCGTCAAATCTGCTTCTTTACGGTCGGTAAAAATGACGGTTTTTCAATCAGGCTTATCACAGGTCAAATATCCGGCGGCGGCTTCTGCTTCCAGCACTTTCATCATCTTGTCAGCGGCGGTGTCGGTCGCCCCCTCCTTGAAAAAGCCAGACACCACAAGGATTGTGTTGCCTATCCTCGTTTCGGTCACGCAGTCCGGGCGGCGGGCAGGGCGTTTGTTTCTCTGGGTGTCGGTCATAGGCAAATCTCCTTTCCGGCAAGCAGCCGTTTCAGCTGTTCCATTTTTCCCTGTGCGGCGGCTTTCCTCAAATTCTCCCCGGTAAAGCAGAGAGGGGAACACATTTCAAGCAGGCGGTCATAAATCCGGGCGTGGGCGGTGTCCTCCGGGTGCTGCAATTCCTCCAGCGTGAGGTTGGTCGTCACAATCAGCGGCTTCCTGCTCCGGTAGCGGCTGTCAATCACATTGTAGACCTGTTCCAGACCGTATTCTGTGCCACGCTCCATTCCAAAATCGTCAATGATGAGCAGGGGGAAGCTGCAAAGGCGGGAAATATATTCGTTCCTGCCCGCAAAGCTGGCGGCAAGGTCGTTTAATATTGCTGCAAAGTTTGTCATGCACACCGGGACTTCCTGCTCCATGAGGGCGTTTGCAATACACCCGGCAAAATAGCTTTTCCCAGTGCCTACCCTGCCCCACAAGAGCAGCCCGTAGTTCCCGTCCTTTATCTGTTCCCAGCGTGCCACATATCCGGCGGCGTTCTTCATCTGCGGGCAGCTGCCGTTATCGTTGGCAAATGTCCAGTCCTGCATGGTCTTGTCTGTAAAGCCCTGCCGTTTCAGCCGTTCCACCGTTTCAAGGTGGCTGCGCCGCTTCTCGGCGGCTTCCCGTTCCTTACGGGCTGCCCGCTGGCAGTCGCACTCTGACGGGTGGCGGTCACGCCCGAAAAAGGTCTTGCCCTCCGGGAAATAGGCTTCTTTGGGTTTCCGGCATTTGCCGCAGTATAAAAGCCCGTCCTCCCCGGTGTAATCCTCCGGCTCGGCTGTGGTGTCGGTCATAGGCAGTATGGTGTTGTGGATTGTATCGGTCATAGGCTTTCTCCCTCCTTGAATGAATAGTCCGGTATGCCTTTCTTTGGCTTCTCTTTGGCAGCGTCCTCCTGCGCCCACTTGTAAATGGTGGCTGCATGGCTCTGGTACTGCTTCCCGGTGGAAGCGATGTGGCAGGAAAGGCGGTCAAGGTAATACTCCCACTTGCCGGGGAAGTCCTGTTCCAGCTCCAAAAGTTCTGTGTCAGAAAGAAATACATTTTTATATCTGCCATAAGCGGCGGGGGGCTGCCCCTCACTCGCTCCTTTTGTTTGGCTCTCTATTAGGTTGTTTATATTAGTTTGGTTAGGGGACGGTTTTCCGACCGTCATAAGGTCAGTTTTCCGGCTGTCAGTTGGTCGGTTTCCCGCCCTTATGAGGGGCGGTTTTCCGTCCGTCAGTTGGTCGGAAAACTGTACCACTGGGATAGGCGGCACTTTCACATACAGACGGTTGGCGGCAGAAAAGCCCGTCCGTCTGCGTTCCAGCAGCCCGGCAGCGTCCAGTTCGTTCAGTGCGCCCTTTATGGTGGTGCAGCCTTTATCCAGCATTTCCGCTATCTCTGCTATGGGGTAGACAATGTATGTCCGTCCCTCGCTGTCCTGCCAGCCGTTCTTCTGCGAAAGGGTGGAACGGTCTAACAGCAGCGCATATAACTCTCTTGCGGTGTGGGATAGGTCTGTTTCCAGCAGGAAACGGGGGTAAGGCAGGTAAGCGGGCAGCTCCGTTCCTGCGGTCATATAATCAGCGATAGGGTTCACCTCCTTGTGGTGTCTGTCTGTGGGTTCTGTTACGCTTTTAGGGGGCGTTTTTAAGGGAAAAGGATAAATGTATCACGCACCCTTTGACACCCTCCAAAAAAGCCTTGATTTATGCGGGTTTGAAATGCCCTAAAGCGTGACATTTCTCCCTTTGTTTCCGCTTCCGTTTGGCGGCGTTTATCCGCTTCATGCGTCCGGCGCAGTCCGGGCAGTATTTCCCCCGGTTGGATTTTGGGAAGAAGAACGCCCCGCAGACAGCGCAGCGTTTCCGGCTTCCCCGGCGCAAGAGGGCGGCTTCCAGTGCTTCATCAAGGGGCAGGACAGCGGCGGTAAACCAGCGGCAGAGCAGCGAATAGCTGATACTCTGTACACACACGCAAGGCTCGCCGTCCTCCAACAGCAGGCAGTTCCCGCTGTCATAGTTGCAGCACTCATGCACAAGGCGGCGGGCTGCCCGGTACTGGCGGTAGTCCATGCGGGGGATATTACCGTTCATGGCTCTGCTCCTTTCTGCGCTGCGGCTCGCTCCGGCGTAAAATCTGGTCGATATTGCCCTTGACAGTCTGCAAGCGGCGGTACTCCTCCCGTTTTGCCCGGTAATCGTTGTAGCCGCTGTTTTTCTCTTTGATAAGGCTTTCAATCTCTGCTTGCAGGGATTTATAGCTCGGCAGCTTGGAAATGCCGTTCTCCCTGAAATAGCGGGCGGCTGCGTCTGCTATGATAAAGTCACTTTCATGCTTCTGACGGTAGGCTGCTTTTGCTTTGGCGTTTTTCTGCTGTTTCAGCCCGTCCCGGACAGGGCGGGTCTTGGAATAGGCAAGCACCTGCCGTTGCAGCTCCTTTTTCCCGTTCAGCGTCTTTTCCACCTGCTTCAACCACGCAAGGCTTTCCTGCATGGCGGCATAGGCGGCAGAACAGGCTTCGTCCAGTTCCTCCGGGGAGGAAAAGCCGTACTGCTGATAGGCGGTAACGGTAGCTGCCATTTGCTTTAGGTTGTGCTTTGCCGCCCAGCGGTCATAGCCCACGCCCTTGCCCTCGGCTCGCTTGGCTTCCCGGTCAACCATGCGCTGCAAGGTGTTGTCTGCCGGGGTGGTTTTTGCAGCTTTTTCCCCTTGTAACGGCTTTTTAACTGCGGCAGGGTATTCGGGTATGGCTTTGGTCTGTTCGGCAGCTCTGTGGGCGTTCTGCGTGAGCAGGGCAAGGACAGCAGCCTTGTCAAAATCGTCCCCCAGCTTTCGGGCTGTGATAGGCTTTGTCCTGTCCGGCGTGAGGTAGGAAAGCCGCCCCCGGCTCTCCTTGACGGTCACACCCTCCCGCAGCAAAAGGGAAGAAAACTCGTCAAAGCTGCCAGCTTGGGAAAGTGCCTGCCGTATCGTCCGGCGCAGCTTCGCCTTGTCCGTTTCAAACTTGGTGGGCTTGGTCGGCTGTCCGGCGGCTTCTCTGGCGGCGTTCTCTTTGTCAAGGGCAAGCTGCCCTTTCTTTGCCGCCCAGTATTCCCGTTCGGTTATCCGTTCCTTGCTGCCGTTCAAGAGGTCGATTTGGTAAAGCCCCTCCCGGTGGCACATTTCCATGACTTCGCTCTTGAAATATTCCATAGCGGCGTTGGTGCAGCGGTGCTTGCAGCCCTCCAGCGTGTCGGCTGGTCTGTCCATGTAGGGCAGAAGCGGGACTTCGTAAATCCGCAGGGAGTTGATGACGATATGCACATGGATATTCCCGCTGTGGTTATGCCCGTCCGGGTGGGTGCAGATTAGGGCTTGGTGTCCGGGGAAATGCTCCTTGCAGAACTGCTCGCCCAGCTCCTGCGCCCGGTCTACGGTCAAGCCGTTGTCTGTCCCGTCCCGTGGGTCAAAGCTGATGATATAGTGGTGGCTTTTCACATCTTCCCGTTTTTGGTTTTTCTCATAGCGGAGATTGGCTCGCATACAGGCAACAGCGAAATCCTCGCCCCCGCAGTTGAGGGAAGAAATGCGGTAATCCTCCCTCGGTATCAGCCGCCCGTTTTCATCAAGGGTGGCTTTCATGGTAAACTCGTCATGCTCAAATGTGAGATAGGCTTCCGCTGCGCCATAGTCGGCGTTTTTAGAGCTGATATGTTTGAATGTTGCCAACAGCGTCACCCACTTTCTGCAAGACTTCAAACTTTAGGGCAGCAAGGTCGGAAACCGCCGCCCGTACCTCCCCGGCAAGCTGCGGATAGGGACTGTGCCACTCGTTCAGCGTCCGGGCTATCTGGTTTAAGTTGCCGCCGATCCTCCCGTATTCGGCGGTCAGCTTCCCGACAGCGGCAAGCAGCTCGTCATTGATGGGGGAAACGGTTATGATGGGGCGTATGGCTGCCCCGGTTATGGCTTGCCGGATAAACTCGGCTTGGCTCATGTGGTAAGCAGAAAGCCGCTGGGCAAACTCGGCGTATTCTTCCTCGGTCATGCGTGTTTTGACTACCCGGCTGCGGTGCGGCGTGTTGTATCGTTTCATAGGTGGTTGACCTCCTTTCTGTGCGTGGTGTCCTCTCACTAATAGGAGAAAAACAGGGTGTGAAGCGGAACTGTTTTTGAAAAATCCGAAAAATATTTTGAGGGGTTTTTCAGCGGCGCAAGCCGCATAAGCAGGGTTTGGGGAAGGCACTCCCCAACAAGATTCCCGCAGGGGCAAAATGAGCGATAAGCGAATTTTGGCACCTCGGTAGAATCTTGCTCTAAGAAACTGCCGGCCTGCCGTTCACTTGCTACTGCCACTTTTTCAGAAAATCTATAACCAGCTTTTTTTATAAAAGGCTGCGGGCTGGCGTTTTTCCCTTACTCCCTACAAACCACAAAAGAGCAGAATGGACGGACTTTCCGGCAAGAACTTTTCCGGCGGCTCGGTCTTTCCCGACAATAAGGCGTTTCGGAAGCTGCGTTTTGCCCGCTGTCTGAAAAAAATGGCAGCCTTTTTTGGTTTCACTGTCTAATACGGAACTTTTGGAAATTTGCCAAAAATGGACGCAAAAAAAGCAGCAAATCTTTTTCGGATTTACTGCTTCATGTGCCGCTGCGGTGCGGCGGGATGGATATTCAGTTGAAATAAAAGAGGATGGTGGTACTTTAGTCTATCGACTCTTTACTAACTATTAGGTAATCTTGAAAGATTTTCCTTGAATTTATCTAAAGAATGTTCATTGTTTCCCGCAAAAATAAGTGGAATTGTATATTCATATGATATGCCATTTTCATAGTCCGATAATTGTATTTTTATAGTATCATCCCTCTCATCTTTAGGTGCTATATATATGAATGAATTTTTATTTATATCAGATATTTTCCCTTTTTCAGAAGAAACAGTATAACCCCAGTCTGTTAAATTTGTCTTTATTGTAACTTCTGTTTCTGTTTCTTTTCTAGTCTGCAATGCTGTTTTATCGATTTGGATATCAAAAGGAGTCGAACCTAACAATTCACTGTTTATATTTACAAGTTCTTCTCCATTTGTTTTAGAAATATTAGATTCATCTTCATAATTTTGTTGAGATTCATCTTTTGGTGTTTCTCTGTTACATCCTAATAAAAAGCATAAAATAATTAGTACTAATACAGAAAGTTGTTTTTTTTGCATTTATTTCTCCTTTCATATTATCAAAGAAAGCACTGAGAGTACTTTCAAGAAATTTTGAAATATTCTCAATGCTTTCTATTTTTTGATTATAAGTTTGTAATTATATACATGACGTGTCGCACATTTATCCCAGTCATCATATATACCAGGCATTTCATCTTCATATCCATAGTACTGGGGAGAACCCCAACTATGAGTATGAGCGGCAAATACAGTCATTGGAGCAGCTACAATTCCAGCTACTACTGAAAGTGCTAAAATAGATTTTCTTAAATTCATAAGTTCCTCCCTTTCCTTAAAAATACATAGCTCTTTGTTACATTGTCATTTTAACATAATAATTGGTAAAATGCAATAATTTATTTTCTATTTACGAGAAAATACTGTGCATATTATCTTATTTAGGAATAGTTAAGGCGGCTACCTAAATCTTTTTATTACTTTACCGCACATGAGCATTCGCGCCCGGATTGTCGTTGCCGTAGCCTTCCATGAGGTTAATCACGCCCCAGATACCAAGCCCGGCTCCAAGTGCTACAACAAGGGTCTGCAAAACGTCTACTGCGCTATTGAAAAATGCCATAAATATATCCTTTCTGCCGCGTCTGCGGCTGTCCGGCAAGCGGACAAAAGGCGGTCAGCGTATGCCGCCGCACAAAAAAACCGCCCTCTGGTAAAGGCGGCTGTCCCCGCGCTGCGTAAGTTCTGCGGCGCGGCGGTATTCAGTTGTAAGGGGTGCGGCTCCTGCCGCTGTGTACTGCGCCGGAAAGTAGGGGCGCGTATCATGTAGCCGATATTGATATATGTGATTGCTTCCATTCCTCCTTTCGGTGTCCCGCTGTGCTGCCGGACGGGTATTATTCAGACTTGCGGGAAGTGAATAGCTTGCATAGCAAGGTGTTCGCTTCCCGCAAGTTCACAAAGGGGTAGCTGCCGCAAGGCAGCGTAGGGGAAGTGTAGCTTCCCCTGTCCCCCGGCGGTCTGCCATGCTATCACTGTTGCGGGATAAGCCCCCGGCGCGTGACATACTCCGTTGCAAAACGGCGGTGTTCCGCTTCTTTTTCCCGCCAATACTCCCATAATGCAGCGTCGGCGGCTTCCGCAACATTCATTAAAAACCGTTCAAGCTGCTTTTGTTTTTCCTCTGCGCTACGTTTCCTCATGGTCTGCGTCCTCCTGTAAGTCTGCCGCGTCAATCTCGTAATAGTCAAAAACCTCGTCGGGTTTGACAATGGCGGGGCGGCGTCTTAGGTGCTTTTCCATGTCAAAGGCGTTCTTCGGGTCTGCGTCGGACAGGTACTTGTATTTCGGGTGCTTCGTTATGTCGAATTTGTCCGAAAAGAACGGGCGCACCCCGCGTAGCTGCAAGATACATTTCCCTCCGTCCATGACTGCAATTTCATCTTCCGTCATAAGCTGCTTTCCCAATTTCTGATAGTTCAGCCCATGCGAAAGCTCCCGCCCCCTTGTTTCGGACGTGTTAAAGCTGTCTATCGTTTCTTTTCCTAAAATTTCCGATATTTCTTTAAGGGTGGTTTTCTCCTTGCCGCCCAAGAAAAGCGTGGTGTCGCAGTTGCCGACTATGGTATCGGCGTTGTCTTTGTAAATGGCTTTTAGCTGTGACTGGCTCTGCAAGATGATTGACGCGGAGATTTCCCGGCTCCGTATGGTTGCGATTAGCTTTTCAAACTTCGGTATCTGTCCGATATTCGCAAATTCATCAAGCAAGCACCGTACATGGACGGGAAGCCGCCCGCCGTATTCATCATCTGCCTTGTCGCACAAGAGGTTGAATAGCTGTGTGTAGAGAATACTCACGACAAAGTTAAAGGTGTCGTCGGTGTCGCTGATAATCACGAAAAGGGCGGTCTTTCTGTCGCCTATGGTGTCAAGCTCCATTTCGTCGGTTTCCATAAGCTCCCGCAGCTCCTTAATGTCGAATGGGGCTAACCTCGCGCCGCATGAGATAAGTATGCTTTTTGCGGTCTTGCCCGCCGCAAGTTTGTATTTTTTGTACTGCTTGACTGCAAAATGTTCCGGGTCTTTTTCTTCCAGACGTTCAAACATGAGGTCAACCGGGTTCTGGAAATCCTCGTCGTCCTCGCGGGCTTCCGACGCATTTATCATCTCAAGCAGCGTCGTGAAGTTCTTCTCGTCCTCCGGGGCTTCATACCAGATGTAGCCGATTAGCGCGGTGTAGTAGAGCTTTTCCGCTTTCACCCAGAAATCCTCGCCGGATTTTTCCCCGTCGCCTTTGGTGTTGGCGATAATGGTATTGACTAATTTCAAAATGTCCTTTTCGCTCCGCAGATAGGCAAAGGGATTGTATTTCATGGATTTTTTGAAGTTAATCGTATTTAGCACTTTGATACGGTATTTGTACCGCTGCAACATTTTCCCGGTTTCCAAAATCAGTGTTCCTTTCGGGTCAGTGACGATATACGACGTTGGAAAATCCTTTGACGTACATTGCATGAGCGACGGTTTCACAAAGAACCGGGTCTTGCCGCTGCCGGAACCGCCGATTACAAGGATATTTTTGTTTCTTGCGTATTTCGGCTGCTTCGGGCGGCTGTTCATGGTAAGCCGTTCCGTCTGCGTTAAGGGGATATTATTCTCAAATACCGGGTCTGTGTACGGCTTTATGTCGTCAGCCCCGCCCCAACGCGCCGAACCGTATTCTGTCCCGCGGCGGTATTTCTTCGCGTTCTTGCCTTTGGTATAGATAATCAGCCGGACAATGACCGCCCCCGCAATGCCGATAAGTAAGTCTGCCGGGTGGAAGCTCGGCGCGATACTGGAAAAGGCGGCTGTAAAACCGTCCCCAAGATGTAGCAGCTTTGCGCTTGCGTCCGCACCGGGGGAGAGCCGGACAGCCGCGCCCGCTTTATCAAAGAGCCAGACAAAGAGCAGATACGGGAGATTTAAGATAAGCAGCTTCTTGATTTCCGGCTTCATAGCGATACCTCCCTGTCTTTGTTCTTGACCTTTGCCCGTTCCGCGTTCTTGCCCTGTGCAGCTTCTTTGAGGGTAGAGAGCAGCTTTCGGATTGAGGGCTTTTTCTCCTGTGTCAGCTTTTTTGCGGAAAATTCCTTAAAGGCTGCGGTCAGCACGTCCGCGTCCCGCCCCTTGAAGAAAACCAGATAGCGGGGCGGGCTTTCCGTCGCGTCCTTTTTCAGCGCAAAGTCGATACCGTACTTTTTCGCCGTACTCTCAAAGGCTTTGATATTGCCCTCGGTAATCTCAATGTTGGAAACGCCCGCGTTCTGCTTCATAAGCTGCTTTAAGCTCTGCTTGCCCTGTGGCGGTTTTGCAAGCTGCTTTTTGCCCTTTGACAGTATGGCTTTCATTGCCTTTTGGAGCGTCTGGGCGGTCAGCTTCCCGGTCTTGATGTAAAGGGCTATGGTCTTTTCGTTTACTTCGTCCTGCAATTTGTCGCGTCCTCCTTTCGCGTTTCTTTATGGGGCGGCGGTCAGATACGCACCCGCAGCCCGTTCAAGTCCTCGGCTCTGATACCCACAAGATACCAGTTGTCGCCGTACTCAATCCGGGTCGGCTTCCACTTGCCCCGCACGAATACGTCAAAACATTCTCCACAATGCAGCCCGCCATAGTAGCTGTTTAAGTCAAAGCGGATGTCGTAACGGTCGGTGCGCTCGTCAAATACCAATGCTCCTGTCATTTTCTGTGCCATAATAAAATCCTCCTTTTGTGGTTGTGGGTGGTTACAGGCTTTCGCCCTCGTTGCATGAATAATAGTCCGGGTCGCCGTACTGCGGCTTTTTCGGTGACAGTGCGCCGCTTGCCATGTCATGGGCGACAAGGGAAGTGTAATAATTGCCGATAGTGGACGGGGCATTGAAAAGGGCGGCTTTCAGATATTGCTTGATGTTGCGGATTTTGGTTGTGTTCTCCCGCATACAGTCAAGCACAAAGCGGATATGTTCGCCGTTCAGTTTCATAAACTTTGACTTCACAAGCTCTGCCGGGTAGTCGTCCCCCGCAATCCGCACCCGCTTTCTGGCGGTGCATACGGTTTCAAGCATGAGGTCTACAATCTCGTCAAGCCTGTCACTGTCAAACTTCATGTCCTGTTTGAGAATGTGGTAGTCGATATTGTCCTTGATGATTTCCCGGTATATATCAACTGCGCTCTGTGCTGCCGCTTCCGTTCCTTTCCGTTCCGGCGGCGTAGCCGCTTCTCTGCAAGGAGAGGGGTTAGGGGAAAGGATAGGAATGGAATGGGTACTTTGTTCATCAGTAATTATTTTTTCTTTTTTTGGTAAATCAGTTCTTTGTATATCTTTATTTAATTGCGTTGGATTTTCCAACGTAGGTTTTTCCAACGTAGGTTTTTCCAATGTTGGTTTTTCCTGCGTTGGATTATCCAATGTTGGATTTTCCAATGTAGGTAAATCCGGCGTAGGCGGCTGCGGCTGCTCGAATATCACATAGTCCGCGCCCCGCAAGCGTCCTTTCTCGTCGCGCTCCCTTGACCGGACGATATACCCGGCGCGTTCAAGCTCCTTAATGGCTTCGCGGATAGCGTCTATCTTCTCCCGGTTGATAAGGGATAAGCCTTTCAAGGTGTAGTCCCAATCTTCGGGGAGTGACAGCATTTGCGACAACAGCCCTTTTGCTTTTAGGGATAGCTCCTTGTTGCGTAGGTGGTGGTTGCTCATTACGGTGTAGCCCTTGTTCCGTTCCACTCTGAAAACTGCCATAGTTCATAGCTCCTTTGCTTTGGATTTGTTACGCAGTAGAAGCGCGGTTTCGGGGGATAAGGTATAAATCCCTTTCCGCGCCAGATACGCGCCCGGAAAACCGCTTGTAGCAAGGCTTTTTCTGCCCCTACTGCGTAACAAAGGGCATGAAAAAAGCGGCGTTCCTGTTCTCCCATGTAGAGAGAAAGAAACGCCGCTTCTGCGTCGTATTCAGTTTTTAGTACAATACCCTGCTTGTCCGTCGCTCGAAAAACCTTGATTTTCCAGTGTTTTCAAAAGTATCGTTATCTAACGTCAGCTTTCAACCGTCCGTCCTTTCAGCAGATGATAGCGGACATTGAAGCAGGAAAAGTTACCTGTGTGATCACGAAAGATCTTTCAAGGCTAGGTAGGAACTATCTGGAGAGTGGCGCTTATATCGAGGTATTTTTCCCAAAACATCAGGTACGGTATATCGCCGTCAATGACGGTGTGGATTCTGCAAACAGCGGGGAGATGGATATTACCCCGTTTAAGAACATTCTTAATGAGTTTTATTCAAGGGATGTTTCCAAAAAGGTGAAGTCAGGTAAATACATCCGGGCAAGCCAGGGAAAATTCATGGGAACACACGCACCATTCGGGTATCAGAAAGACCCGGAGGACAAAAACCACCTGATTGCCGATGAGGAAACCGCACCAACCGTCCGTTATATTTTCCAGCTTGCACTTCAGGGAATGGGAAACAATAAAATCGGGAAAATCCTTTATGAACAGAAAATCCCAAAGCCGGCATATTATAAGCCGGAATACTTCGGAAAGTTTCTGGTAAAAGAAGATGATGCCTATAACTGGAAACAGGAGACCATCATCCGGATTTTACGAAACCCGCTTTACAAAGGCTATTTCTGGGTGCAGAAATATGATAAGAAGCATTTCAAGCAGGAAACAAGGGGGTATATCCCCATGAGTGAGCGTACCATTATTCCCAGTGACCATGATGCACTTGTTGATGAACACACATGGGATACGGTGCAGGAAATCCTTGACCGTCATACGAAAGTCAAGCCCTGTACTTCCGGGTATGAGAATAAGTTCCGGGGCATTTTAAAATGTGCCGACTGCGGAAGTACCCTGATGGTGCATACCGATGGCAGGAATAAGGAGAAGCCAGTCATTGAACGGACTTTTTACCAGTGCCGCATTTACCGTGTGAGGGGAACCGGGTTCTGCAGCCAGCACCGCATCAATGCGGACGATCTGGAGGAACTTGTACTTGCGGACATCCAGACCCATGCAAAAAGGGTCATAAAAAACAGGGAGAAATTCATGCGGAAGGTATTGGGGCAGATGGATACGACAGCGGCGAATAACCGGGAAAATATCCAGAAAAAGCTGGAGAAACTGGAGAAAAAGCTCCTCGAATCGGACAGACAGTTCATCAAGCTGTATGAGGATTTTACAAAGCAGCTTGTGTCAGAACAGCAGTTCCGGATGTTGTCCACTCATTTTGAACAGGAAAAGAAAGAAACAACCGAAGAAATTGAAAAACTGAAAACTACGGCTGACAATCTGAAGGACAGCACCTGCAAAGCGGAACAGCTTGCCAATGAAATGGTGGAATGTGCAGAGATCAAAGAGCTGACCACAGCCATAGTAAATCGTCTTATCGAAAAGATTGAGGTATCTGAACCTCAGACCATCGACGGAGAGAAAGTCCAGAATATCAGGATTTTCTACAAGTTCGTTGGAGAAATCAATTAAATTTCCATAATGTACCTATAATTCAAGAGCCATTGAATTATCACCGGAAGGAACGGGCTATCGTGCAAAAACACGGTTTGCTCGTTTTTTTAATCTTCCGGAGCTGATCTCCATTTTTAAGGAAGCTGCAGATATTCAGACTTCGGATATGCTGAACCTTCCCGTACCGGAAGCAGAGTTTATCAATGAAGTCTTGAAGCCAAGTGAAGAACAGCAGGAAATGGTCAGTGCTTTTTCAGAACGTGCCGAAAGTGTAAGAGGCGGTCTTGTGAATCCGACAGAAGATAATATGCTCAAGATCACCAATGATGGAAGGAAGTGTGCGTTAGACCAAAGGCTTTTGAACGAACTTCTCCCGGATGCCGAAAAAAGCAAGGTTAATACCTGTGTGGAAAATGCTTTCCAGGTATGGGATGAGGGAAAGACAGACCGGACAACCCAGCTGATCTTTTGTGATTTGTCTACTCCAAAAGGGGATGGGACTTTCAACGTATATGATGATGTCCGGAACAAACTGGTTGCCAGAGGAATCCCGAAAGAAGAGATTGCTTTTATCCATGAATATAACACGGAGGCAAAGAAAGCGGAACTGTTTGCAAAGGTGCGGGCCGGACAGGTGAGAATCCTCATGGGTTCTACACCGAAACTCGGTGCTGGTACCAACGTGCAAGACAGGCTCATTGCGCTGCATCACCTTGACTGTCCATGGAAGCCGTCTGATGTAGGACGGATTTTGCGGACATTCAAAATAAAAAAGAATGTGGAGGTAACAGACAATGGCAAAATCATTATTTGAGGAACTGGGCGGCAAATACGAAAGGCAAGGGGATTATTTGATACCGTGCTTAACTGTACCCGCCGAAGAAGAACAGGCAATAGGCATCTGGGGGCAACGGCATTTAGATTATCTAAAACAGTACCGTAAAGTTACATACACCAATCTTCTTACAAGCGGCAGGCTAAACGCCTACCTTGCCGACATCAACAGACAGGCACAGGAACGCTTTGAAAGGCTCATAGAGGGTATGAAACAGGCACAGGGCATAACGGAACAGCTAAAGGCAGAAAACGCCTTAGAATGGACAGGATGCCTCAATAACATAAGGGCTTGTGCGAGGGAGATTGTGGAAAAGGAAATTATTTTTGCATAAACAGATGATTAGTGGCAGGGGGAAATCCTGCCGCTTTTTCTGCTTTAGTTTGTCAGCTTGACAAATAAAGGGTTAAGGAATATAATTAGATTCAGTATTATACAAGGAGTTAATAAATATGCGGCAAGGTATTCTTAAATAAACTGTCAATTTGATAGTGGGAACAAAAAGTAGCAGTCTCGTTTCACTTTTAATATGGGGCTTAGTTTTTTGTACCCAGTTTAAGAATACTTTTATCATGTAATTTTATATGCCCGAAAACATATAAGTGTTTTGGGGCTATTGGAGTTATTTACCCAGTGATAGGAGTATTTATCACTGGGTATTTTTATGCCCTTTTTTGGGTGTTGATAGGAGGAAAATCACATGAAAATAATTAACTTAGGCATTCTGGCTCACGTTGACGCAGGAAAGACAACATTAACGGAAAGTTTATTGTATACCAGTGGTGCAATTGCAGAACTAGGGAGCGTAGATGAAGGCACAACAAGGACAGATACAATGAATTTGGAGCGTCAAAGGGGAATCACTATCCAGACAGCAGTGACATCTTTTCAGTGGGAGGATGTAAAAGTCAACATTATAGATACGCCAGGCCATATGGATTTTTTGGCGGAAGTATACCGTTCTTTATCCGTATTAGACGGAGCAGTATTATTAGTTTCTGCAAAGGATGGCATACAGGCACAGACCCGTATACTGTTTCATGCACTACAGACAATGAAGATTCCGACAATTTTTTTCATCAATAAAATTGACCAAGAGGGGATTGATTTGCCAATGGTATATCGAGAAATGAAAGCAAAGCTTTCTTCGGAAATTATAGTGAAGCAAAAGGTTGGGCAGCATCCCCATATAAATGTAACGGACAATGACGATATGGAACAGTGGGATGCGGTAATTATGGGAAACGATGAACTATTAGAGAAATATATGTCAGGGAAACCGTTTAAAATGTCAGAACTGGAACAGGAAGAAAACAGGAGATTCCAAAACGGAACGTTATTTCCCGTTTATCACGGAAGCGCTAAAAACAATCTGGGGATTCGGCAGCTTATAGAAGTGATTGCCAGTAAATTTTATTCATCAACGCCTGAAGGTCAATCTGAACTATGCGGGCAGGTTTTTAAGATTGAATATTCAGAGAAAAGGCGGCGTTTTGTTTATGTGCGTATATATAGCGGAACATTGCATTTGAGGGATGTTATTAGAATATCTGAAAAAGAGAAAATAAAAATCACAGAGATGTGTGTTCCGACAAACGGTGAATTATATTCATCCGATACAGCCTGCTCTGGTGATATTGTAATTTTACCAAATGATGTTTTGCAGCTAAACAGTATTTTGGGGAACGGAATACTGTTGCCGCAGAGAAAATTTATTGAAAATCCTCTCCCTATGCTCCAAACAACGATTGCAGTAAAGAAATCTGAACAGCGGGAAATATTGCTTGGGGCACTTACAGAAATTTCAGATGGCGACCCTCTTTTAAAATATTATGTGGATACTACAACGCATGAGATTATACTTTCTTTTTTGGGGAAAGTGCAGATGGAAGTCATTTGTGCCATCCTTGAGGAAAAATATCATGTGGAGGCAGAAATAAAAGAGCCTACTGTTATATATATGGAAAGACCGCTTAGAAAAGCAGAATATACCATCCACATAGAAGTCCCGCCAAATCCTTTCTGGGCTTCTGTCGGGTTGTCCATAGAGCCGCTCCCTATTGGAAGCGGAGTGCAGTATGAAAGCAGAGTTTCACTTGGATATTTAAATCAATCGTTCCAAAATGCGGTTATGGAGGGGGTTCTTTATGGCTGCGAGCAGGGGCTGTATGGATGGAAAGTGACAGACTGTAAAATCTGTTTTGAATATGGATTGTATTATAGTCCTGTAAGTACCCCCGCAGACTTTCGGCTGCTTTCCCCTATCGTATTGGAGCAGGCTTTAAAAAAAGCAGGGACAGAACTATTAGAGCCATATCTCCACTTTGAAATTTATGCACCGCAGGAATATCTCTCACGGGCGTATCATGATGCTCCAAGGTATTGTGCAGATATTGTAAGTACTCAGATAAAGAATGACGAGGTCATTCTGAAAGGAGAAATCCCTGCTAGATGTATTCAAGAATACAGGAACGATTTAACTTATTTCACAAATGGGCAGGGAGTCTGCTTGACAGAGTTAAAAGGATACCAGCCAGCTATTGGTAAATTTATTTGCCAACCCCGCCGCCCGAATAGCCGTATAGATAAGGTTCGGCATATGTTCCACAAGTTAGCTTAACAGCTTGCAAAAGTCATATAAAATGAGATTTGAAAGGATTAGAGACTAATTATGATGAAATGCGAATGGATATTGTGTCCTGTTTGTGGGAACAAAACCCGTAATAAAATTAGGAAGGACACTGTTTTGGAGAATTATCCCCTTTATTGTCCAAAATGCAGACAAGAAAGATTGATTAAAGTTGACAACTTGAAGATAACTGTCATCAAAGAGCCAGACGCTTAAGACGCAGAGCCGATGAAATTGTGGAACAATTCACGAATCATCGGCTCTTTTTGTTTCGTATTTGAAAGAACAAACTCACCAAATAAAAAAAACGATATTCGGGTGGGTTATTTTGTTATACCCTAAATTACCCTCTGAATTTGTTTTTAAATTTGGAGGGATTTTTTTATGTCCTTTTTTCGGGCAGTTATCTATCTGCTCATACGAAGCAAAATTTATCAATACATAGCATATCAGAGAACGGCAGGAAACCAGTTAAAAAAATTTCTGCCTATGCAACGGCACTTCCTGCCTTGAATGTAGAAGTACAATCTCCATACAACAGAATTAATATTTCCCATAACCGTAAAGGTCATAGAGCCTTTGCGGTTTTTCTTTTGTCGATTTTTGTTGGAAAGTGCCATAGGGCTATTAGTGGTGTTAGGTGTCGTTCGCCACCTCTCCATCTGGATTTTGAACATTTCAAAAATTCAGATGGGAGGTACTTACAGTGAAATACGCACCGAGAAAGGTATATATCAAGGAAAGCGGCAGATATGTGGAACTGTCCTATACGGATTTCTGCCGCCGCAGGGAATCCGACCAGACCTATATGGACAAGCTGTTTATCCCCATTCAAGGCTGTCTGCTTGAAGTCGTGAGGGAGCAATACACGGACTTCTACCGAGATAAGGAACGGTGGCGTTATCTGAAAAAATTAGATACGAAGAACAGCCTGCTTTCTCTGGATGGATTTACGGACAGCGAGGGGAAGCCTTTAGACTTTATCGCTGATGAAGCGGCAGACATTGCGGAAACCGTTGTCAATGCGGTTATGGTGGACAGGCTGAAAGCCGCCCTGCCTTTGCTGTCGGATAGTGAACAGGAATTGATACAGGCAATCTTTTTTGACGGACTTTCTGAGCGTGAAGTCGGGGCGAGGTTCGGCATAACCCAGAGCGTTGTGAACAAACGCAAAGCCAGAATCCTAAGAAAACTAAGAAAGATAATAGAAAATTAAAATTTAAGGCGTTCAGCCCCCTTGTTTTTTCCTTTGGGAAAATGAGGGGGTTTTTCTCTGCCCTCTCAATCAATTCTGATTGGAGGAAAAGAAGCATGGCATATAACCACGGACGGGAGGACAGGAAATGGCGTATCTGGAAAGAAGCGGAGGAAAAGCTGCTGCGTGAGTGCGGCGTTGATGAAGCGACCATTGAGCAGATACGCATTGCGGACAGGGCAGACTTCAATTCCAACAGGCGGTTTTACCGATGGACGAATGACATTGCGGAATACCTTGAGGACATGGCAGACAGGGAGCGGCAGACGGAAGTGGGTACGGTTGCGGAGTTACTGGACGAGATTGAGAGCGAAAATCTCTATCAAGTATTAGTCGCGGTGGACGGGCGTACCTTGAAAATCGTCCTGCTGAAAATGCAGGGGTATTCCACAAAGGAGATTGCCCCGCTCGTGCATTTGACGACTGGTGCCATCTATGCGAGGTTAGACCATCTGCGGAAGAAGCTACGAAAATTTTATAGCGTCTAAAACAGCCTGCCGTCCTGCGGGCTACTGGGTGAGGGATGGAAATCCCCTCACTTATTTTTTGCAGGAGGCAAGCGGGATGGCATACAGAGTTAAGGCGTACACGCTTCGGGAGGAATCCACGGAAAGCGGCACAAGGTATTTTATCAGCTTTAAGGACGGGCAGGGCAAATCCCACGAGTTGGAAGTGTCGGAACAGTTCTTTATGGAGTTTCGGCAGATGGAACGCAGGAACAGGAATCTCCTCCAATGGGACGAGCGGCACAGGGAGTTTTCGGAAGTATGGGACGAAACGCTGAACAGGCGGGCGTTGAAGCTGCCTAAGAGCATAGAGGAACAAATGATTGAGGCAGAACGGGCAGAACTGCTCTGTAAGGCGGTTGACGGACTGCCAGAGATACAAAGGCGGCGTTTCCTGCTCTACTACGAGTATGAGTTCAATTTTTACCAAATCGCCGCTATGGAGCATTGCACCGCTTCGGCAATACAGAAATCTGTTGCGATTGCAAAGGAGAAAGTAAAGGCGGAAATGAGGAAGTATCTCCAACCGTGACCGACACCGCCCGAAAAAGAAATCTGTTTTTTATTTGTGTGGGATTGGCGGCATTACATACTCTCACTTTTTCTTCGTGGGAGTAAATCTATTTTTAAGGAGGTCAACGCCTATGTGCAACGAAAACAAAAACACCGCCCGAAAGGAGGAAAGCCATGCAGAAGTTACAGACAGTCAACGCCGAAACGCTCCTTTATGAACCGCTTGAGAAGCCGTCCTTTGTGGTGGACAGCCTTATCCCCACAGGCTTGTCGCTGTTCTGCGGCTCACAGAAGATAGGAAAGAGCTGGCTCATGCTGAAGCTATGTTTATGCGTGTCGCAGGGACTTCCCTTGTGGGATATGCCGACAATGGAGGGCGACGTGCTTTACCTCTGCCTTGAGGACACGTTCTGCCGTATACAGGACAGGCTGTTCCGATTGACGAACGAAGCGAGCAGGCGGCTTCACTTTGCCGTGGCAAGCTGCAAGCTGTCAGACGGTCTTATCGTGCAGCTTGAAGATTATCTGAAAGATTACCCAAACAGCAGGCTTATTGTCATTGACACTTTGCAGAAAGTCCGTACAGCTTCAAAAGACAATGCCTACGCAAGCGACTATGGGGACATCTCACTAATCAAAGACTTTGCCGACAGGCATTCATTGGCGGTCATTGTCGTACACCACATCCGAAAGCAGAATGACAGCGATGTGTTCAACAAGGTGTCTGGGACGACAGGCTTAACGGGGAGTGCGGACGCTACCTTTGTTCTGGAAAAGGAGAAACGGGCATCCGACACCGCCAAGCTGTATGTGACGGGCAGGGACACGCCCTATCAGGAATACACGCTGCGTTTCCGTGATTGCAGTTGGGAACTTGTGGAGAGAAAAACGCAGGAGCAGCTTGCGAAAGAAACGATACCAGACGTCCTTTTTCGGTTGGTGGATTTTATGAGGGATAAGGAAGAATGGGCAGGCACGGCAACGGAGCTGTTAGCCGCTATGAGGGAAACGGAAACCATACCCACGGTGATTACGAAATGGCTCAATGAATACCGCACCACATTTTTAAATGAGAACCATATCGTTTATCAGTACAGCCGCAAAAAACACGGCAGGCAGATTTCGCTTGCAAAGCGGGCGGGTGACAGCGGTGACGGTGGTGACAGCGATATTGGGATACCCCCTGTTACTGTCATTGACGCTTAAAGCCGTGTAAAGCTGGCGACTCTGCCCTGCGGGTGACAGCGGTGACGGCGGTGACAGTGATTTTAGGATACCCTGCCGCTGTCATCCCTGCGGGAGAACACCCCGTAAACGCAAAGTGCAGGCGTAGGATTTACCCGCCCTTTTCGGCGTGTAAAACCACCCCTGCGGTCAGAAAAATCCTTCCGATTTTTCCGACTGCGTTTACAGGGTGTAACACACTACACTTTGCCCTGCAAAGTCGTGTGCCAGACGTTCCCTCTGGACTCCCTTATGGCAGGTCTTACGCCCTGCTTATCCTACGCTCCACGCTTCGGATAAAAGAATGGCAGCATGACGGTGACGGCTCTTGCGAGGGGGTATTCCAAAAACACCGTCATCATCGACATGACCGTCATGCAGGGAATAAGGGTGACAGTTGAGGCAGTCGGTAGGGGGTATCCCAAAACTGCTGTCACCGCCGTCACCGCTGTCACCCAAAGGGCAGTTTACCCGCCGAAGAAAGGAAGATGATGAATTATGCCCTATGCAATCCTGCGTTTCCAGAAACGCAAAGCGGGCGGCGTTGCGGCTTGCGAACGCCACAACGAGCGTAAAAAAGAAGCCTATAAAAGCAATCCAGATATAGATATGGAACGCTCGAAAGATAACTACCATCTTGTGAATCCGCCGAGGTACACCTACAAGAAAGAGATTAACCGCATGGTAGCCGAAGCAGGGTGCAGGACGAGGAAAGATAGCGTGATGATGGTGGAAACGCTTATCACGGCTTCGCCAGAATTTATGAACAGCCTGCCGCCCAAAGAACAGAAAGCGTATTTTACGATGGCTCTGGATTTCATTTCAGAGCGTGTCGGGGAGAAAAATATCCTCTCCGCAGTCGTCCACATGGACGAGAGAACGCCGCATATGCACCTCTGTTTTGTGCCGATTACACCAGACAATAAGCTGTCTGCCAAAACAATTTTAGGCAATCAAAAGAGCCTGTCCGAATGGCAGACCGCCTACCATGAGCGGATGTCCTCACGGTGGAATCAGCTTGAAAGAGGTCAGTCCTCAATGGAAACGAAGCGGAAACATGTCCCCACATGGCTCTATAAGTTGGGCGGCAGGCTTGATAAACAGTATGAGGAAATTGTGTCTGCACTGTCCGACATCAACGCCTTTAATGCAGGGAAGAAGCGTGACAAGGCTCTGGAACTGATTGCGGCATGGCTCCCAGACGTGGAGAAATTCTCAAAGGAAATCAGTAAGCAGAGTGCCTATATCAATAGCCTAAAGGAGCAAATCGGGCAGGAATCAGACTATGCGGGGCGTATGCGTGATGAAAAGTATGAGCAGGAACTAAAGGTGCAGAAAGCGAACCAGAAGATATTTGAGTTGCAGAGAACCAACGAGCAGATGGGGCGGCTGCTCTCAAAGATACCGCCCGAAGTGTTGGAAGAATTGCAGAAAAACCATAAAAGCAGAGCGAAAGAAAGGTAGATATGTGAATGAAGAAACAGGATTTTAAGGTGTTAAAGACCAAAGACTTGTACCCGTTTCCCGACAATCCGTTTCATGTGGCAGAGGATGAAACGCTGTCAGAATTAGCGGAAAGCATCAAGGAATTTGGCATTGTCACGCCGATAATCACACGCCCGAAAGAGGACGGGAACGGCTATGAAGTGATTGCAGGGCAGCGGCGTGTCCGTGCGTCTGAACTTGCAGGGATAAATACCGTGCCTGCGTTTGTCCTGCCCTTAGACCGTGACCGAGCCATCATCACCCTTGTAGACAGTAATTTACAGCGTGAGAATATCCTGCCATCAGAGCGGGCGTTTGCCTACAAGATGAAATCCGAAGCCATGAAGCGGCAGGGTTTCCGCACAGACTTAACCTCGTCACAAGTTGTGACGAAGTTGCGGACGGACGACAAGGTGGCACAGGGCTTCGGCGTAGGCAGGATGACCGTACAAAGATTTATCCGTTTGACGGAACTGATACCGCCGATTTTGCGGATGGTGGACGAGGGGAAAATCGCCCTCACGCCTGCGGTGGAACTGTCCTTTTTGAAGAAAGACGAGCAGGAAAACCTCTTTGCCACGATGGAGAGCGAAGAAGCAACGCCCTCACTCTCACAGGCACAGCGGATGAAAAGCCTAAGCCAGAGCGGGCGGCTTGACATGGATACGATATTTGCAATTATGACGGAGGAAAAGGGAAACCAGAAAGAAACCTTGAAAATCAACACAAGCAAGCTGAAAAAGTATTTTCCGAAGAACACAACGCCGAAGCAGATGGAGGAAACCATCATTAAACTTTTGGAGCGTGAATTGCAGAGGAAACGGGGCAGGGACAGCCGCTAATCTTCTCTTTTCGGGAGGTAAATGCAGAAAATTGAGGTATGAAGAATGAAAGAAATCCAGTATGAGATTGTAAAGGAAATCGCCGTATTGTCTAAGGGCGACAGCGGCTACACAAAAGAAATCAATCTTATCTCATGGAACGGAAGAGAGCCGAAATATGACATCCGCAGCTTTTCCCCGAACCGTGAGAAGTGCGGAAAGGGTATCACGTTGAACGCTGATGAAGCAGCAGCACTCCTTGAAGCATTACAGAAAGAAGTAAACAGCGGGGATTGATGGTATCTGATTGACAGGGCGGGGCGTTTCCAGACGTTCTCCTGCCCTGTCTGGAAAGGAAGATTTAAGTATGGGCGAGGATAAGAAAGCAGATAAAAAGAGAAAGCGTATCGTGCCGAAAGCACCAGTTCAGATGATAATCAGCCGTGAATATGTCGGCACGCAGACAGTCACAGAAGCGTTTATCCCGATTATTTCCGAGGATATTCGGAAGAAGATTGCCGAGGGCGACACCTTCGACAATGAGGGGCTGTCCGCTTAGAATGTACGCAATGGAACATGAAAACAGATAGGACAGATATGGAGGTTTTACAGTATGGCAGGAATAAGAATGGAGAACAAGATTTATGAAGTCGGCATGTACTGCCGCTTGTCAAAAGACGATGGCACGGATAACGAGAGTGCGAGCATTGCGACACAGAAATCCATCCTCACGGATTATGTGAAAAAGCAGGGATGGCACTTAGCAAAAACGTATGTGGACGACGGTTACTCTGGTACAAATTTCCAAAGACCAAGTTTCCAGAACATGATTAAGGACATTGAAAGCGGTCTGATAAACTGCGTTATCACGAAAGATTTATCTCGTCTGGGGAGGAACTATCTTGATTGCGGACCGTATCTGGAAGTGTTTTTCCCAGAGCATAATGTGAGGTATATAGCGGTCAATGACGGCGTGGACACGCTCAATAAATCCGCTATGGACATCACGCCTTTCCGCAACATCCTAAACGAAATGTATTCCGCCGATGTGTCGGTCAAGATAAAATCGGCGTACCGAGCGAGGTTTCAGCAGGGGAAATTCATGGGGACGACAGCACCATACGGTTACGTCAAAGACCCCGCCGACCACAACCATCTGCTGATAGATGACAAAGTTGCCCATGTGGTAAGGGAAATATTTGACCTTGCGTTAGCGGGCAACGGAATCGCCAAAATCCGCAAGCACATCAACAAACAGCATATCTTACGCCCCGCCGCTTATGCGGCGGAGCAGGGGGCAACAGGCTATGAGAGGTATTTTGAGGAGAATGAGGAGAACCGTTATATTTGGAGCGAGAACAGCGTAAGGGGCATTTTAAGAAGCCCGATATATGCGGGAAACCTTGCAGGCTACAAGCGGATTGCCGCCAACATGAAAAGCAAGAAACGCCCCTCTAAGCTGCCCGAAGAATGGGAAGTGATACCAGACACCCATGAGGGGATAGTCACGCAGGAGGAATTTGATACCGTACAGCAGCTTATTACAAGCCGCAGATTACCAGAAAACAAGGGCGGCTTTGAGAACATCTTTGCAGGCGTTATTAAGTGTGCGGACTGCGGCTATGCGATGCGGGCTATGAGTGCCAACAGGAGGAAACGCCCCGACATCATCGACTGCGTACAATATTCCTGCAATAATTATGGCAGATACGGTAATATCATGTGTACCGCACACAGCATTGAAGCGAGGGACTTGTTCAACGCTGTCCTCACCGACATCAACCGATTTGCGGATATGGCAGTCAATGATGAAAAGGCAGTGAGGGCGATTGAAAAGCGGCTCACGGAAACAGACCAGAGCAAGGCAAAGGCACTGGAAAAGGAGCAAAGAAAACTGAACAAACGCCTTGCAGAACTGGACAGGCTGTTTTCCTCACTCTATGAAGATAAGGTGATGGAGCGTATTACCGAGCGGAATTTTGAGATGATGTCGGGAAAATACCAGAAAGAACAGCTTGAAATTGAAGCAAGGCTGAAAGAGGTAACGGAAACGCTCAGCGACAGCTATGAGAAGACGCAGGGTGTCCGTGATTTCCTCTCCCTAATCCGCAACTATCAAGGCATTAAGGAACTGGACGCAACCATCATAAACGCACTTATAGACAAGATACTTGTTTCGGAACGTGAGAAACTTACAGACGGAATGGTGCGGCAGGAAATCAAGATTTATTATAAATTCATCGGCTTTGTCGGTGAATTACATATCACACCGACAAAGCGGTGGACTGCGTTAAAGCCTAAGAATTGTACGGTGTGCGGTGTTGAATATGTTCCCCGCTCTGGCATATCGAAGTATTGTCCTGCTTGTGCCAAGAAGATACAGAGGGAGAAATCAAACGAGAGCAAACGCAGGAGCAGGGAGCGAAACAGACAGGCATGTATTGAACTGTCCGCAAAAAATGACCGACTGATCTGGAACAGCAGGAGGGACGTATTTTAAGACAGGGAAACCAGAATGACAAAGTAAAGATATTCCGGTATGTGACGGAGAACACTTTTGATGCGTATATGTGGCAGATTTTGGAGAATAAGCAGAAGTTCATCAGTCAGATCATGACCAGTAAATCCCCGGTCAGGGCTTGTGAAGATGTGGATGATACGGCACTGTCCTATGCAGAGATCAAGGCACTTGCTACAGGCAATCCGTATATTAAGGAAAAAATGGATCTGGATGTGCAGGTAAGTAAGCTGAAACTCTTAAAGGCAAACCATACCAGTCAGATTTACCGTCTGGAATCCGATATTGCAAAGAATTTCCCGGTACAGATCAGTGCATTGAAAGAGCGGATTGCCGGGATGCAGGTGGATTCGCAGGTAGTAAAAAGCGTGGATTTACAGGATAATGACACATTTGCCATGACAGTAGGAAATGTCCTTTATGAAGATAAGAAAGAAGCAGGCGAGGCATTGATTGCTGCCTGTGCAGGACTAAAAACCGTTAGCACCGGCGGAAAGGTCGGGGAATATCATGGGTTTACGTTATCTGCTTCCTACAATATGTTCTCCAATGCGTTTGAGCTGACGGTCAAAGGAAAATGCTCTTATAAACTGGAGATCGGAAAAGACCCGGTAGGAAATATGCAGCGTATCCATAACACCCTTTCTTCCATTGACAGGAAGCTGACGGAAAGCGAACAGAAACTGGAAACCGTACAACAGCAGCTTGCGACTGCACAGGAAGAGGTAAAGAAACCATTCCCGAAAGAAGCAGAGCTGAATGAAAAGATGGAACGGTTATCCGAGTTAAATGCGTTGCTGAACCTGGATGAAAAGGGCAATGAGACGATTATGGCAGATGAGGATATTGGCAGAGAAGGAAGCAGCACAGATAGCAGGGATGCTGTAGAAGAAAAAGAACTTCCGGAAACAGCAGACAGAATCCATAAGCCATCTATTCTGGAACGCTTAAAGCAGGAGAAGGCACAGCAGAATACGGCGGAACAGCCACCTGTACAGAAAACTGCAAAGAAAAAACACGAACAGGAGTTATAAAAGATTTCCCGTCAGAGTTTTCTCTGGCGGGGACATAAAATGGAGGGTTTGTTTATGGCAAATAATATAGAAAAACAGTTAAAAGAAATATCGGAACGGCTGGAGCAGGGAGTAAAAGAAATCTTTACTTCGGAGAGATATACAGAATATCTGAATACCATGTCCAAGTTTCATAATTACAGTTTTAATAACACCCTTCTGATTACCATGCAGAAACCGGAGGCTACTCTGGTGGCAGGGTATCAGGCGTGGCAGAAGAAGTTTAACCGCCATGTAAAGAGAGGGGAAAAAGGAATCCAGATCATCGCACCGGCACCCATCCGTGAGAAACAGGAGATTGAAAAGATTGACCCTGTAACAAAAGAGCCAGTGATCGGGGATGATGGTCAGCCGGAAACAGAGATTGTGGAGATGGTCATTCCAAGGTTTCGTGTGACAACAGTATTTGATGTCAGCCAGACAGAGGGAGAGCCGATTGCAGAACTGGAAGTACCGGAACTTACCGGGAGCGTACAGTTTTATGACACGTTCATGGAAGCATTGCAGAACATTTCCCCTGTGCCAATCCGCATGATGCAGATAGAAGGGGAAGCAAAGGGGTATTACCATCAGACAGAAAAGTATATCGCAATTCAGGAAGATATGAGCAATCTCCAGACCATGAAAACCGGAGTCCATGAGGTGAGCCACGCATTGCTGCATGACCGGGAGGTAATGGATGCGGAAGGAGTCTTAAAAGACCAGACAACAAAGGAAGTGGAAGCAGAAAGTATTGCTTATATTGTCTGCAACCATTTTGGTCTGGATACTTCAGAATATTCGTTTACCTATATCGCCAGCTGGTGTGAGAGCAAGGATATGAAAGCACTTCGAGCATCTATGGATACTATCCGGAAAACGTCTGCGGAAGTCATTGGGAATATCGAAACACAGATACACGAGCTGGAAATGGAAAGACCAATCGAAGATGCAAGTCTTGAAAATATAGAAGAAACAGCTATGCAGTATGCCCACCGGCTGATCGAAGCGGCAGAGGATGCAAGTAGGGGAAATTTTACGGATAGTCAGAGAAATCTTATTGTGAATTTTGCATATAAGATGGACGACAAAGACGAAGTGCTTGGACTGGTGAACCGTATGATGACTGCAATCCGCAGACCGGGAAGTGAATATACGAGAAGCCTTATGAATGAAACACAGGCACAGATTGACAATTTCCCAGATGGCATGATCGGTTTTACAGAAATGCACGAAGCAGGAATCCGACTGGAACACATGTATCCTCTTGAAAAAAACAGGGCAGTAGAATTGTATCGTGAGGGTGCGGAAGTTTTTCTCTTACATGGAAATCCAGACAATCCAGAGCAGGCAGGACAGATTCTTGCAGAAACAGAAAATGCAATCCTGGGACATGACGGTATTTTTGGTATCACGGAAGCAGAATGGGAAGTACATAAAGAAAGAGAAGCAGCTGCCGCCAGACAGGAAAAACTGGAACAGGACAGTGCAGAAAAGATTGATGAGACACTTCTTCTGCATGGAGAAAGCAGAAGGTTTGCTATTTATCAGATGGATAGTGGAGATGAGCATACTTATCAGTTTATGGGAATAGAATCCGCAAAGAGTCTGGGCTATACCATTGACGGAAAGGATTACCGAATGGTTTATGCAGCACCGTGGATGCCAACGATCACGTTAGACAATATATTTGAACGCTTTAACATTGACCGACCGGAAGATTTCCGTGGTCATTCCTTATCGGTAAGTGATGTGATCGTGATAAACAGGGGTGCAGAGATCACAGCCTATTATGTAGATTCTTTTGGATTTCAGAAACTTCCGGAGTTTGTCCAGCAGAGAATGAACATACTGGAACATAATTCCGTCAGGGCATATCCGCCAGTTTATAAAGGAACATTGGAACAGGCAATGGGAGAACGGGATGTGGATGCTTATCTGGATTCCAGAAAGTTAAACCTGGACTGTAAGAAAGCAATCGAAGAAGCCATCCGGGAGAATTTTGACGGGCTGCACTTAAAGCAGGATGCGGCAAAAGAAGTCGTGGAACGCTTCGGGGAAGAACGTATGAATTTTGTTATGGCAAATACCATCCGTGAACTTTCCCATGATGGAAGATTTTCCAGACAGAACAAAGACTGGGCGGAGCATATCGAAGTCCCGGAAAATGTCAGCCGGGGTAGAAATCTGAACCTGGATTATGTGATCGAAAGCCACCCGGCAGTTTTAGATGGGTTTATCGACATGGCAAGAGCTGAGATCCGGATGCAGAGGATAGAACAGGCGATAGGAGAAAACGAAGTGACAATCACGGCAGAGACAAGAGGATATGAAGCAGAAGGACATAACGGGACATGGCATACGGTTGATGAAAAGGAATATGCGGGGGAGAAGTTCTTCTTAATGGAACATGATGAATTTGGCTCCGATGTGGCAGGGATTATCGTAGCAGAAAATGGACAGCTTGTAGCGGAGGATTTATGGAATGGGTTTGATGCAGGAGCGTTAGAAGCTGTATCAGAATATTTGCAGGAAAATGGAACAACACTTTATGACTTGACGGAATTCCCGAAAGATTCTGTTGTAACCCTGCGGAGTGGACAGACACTTACAATCGAAGAAATACAGGCAGTACAGAAAGATACCTGGGAAGAAACGATGGCAGGAAAAAATGAATCTGGAACGGATGTCCGGTTTAATTTCCATGCAGTCAGTGAGGTGCAGCTGCCAGAAGGCATAAAGTTGAAAATGCCAGAGATTCATTACGTTGATAATTTTTATGTGATGGAAGATGTAAATGCAGAGGGTGTAGTAAAAGTAAACCGGTATGAATCACTGGATGAAGCGATGCAGGAATATTTACGCCTGCCAAATCATCAGGAAAAAGTGCTTGGTATCCAGAATACGGAAACAATGCAGGAAAGCATGGATTTTATCCGATGTGAAAACGGAATAGATCAGCTGACCCATGCATATGAACAGATCGGAGGGTGGCTGAATCCGGAAATATATGAAGCGGTAAATAAAATGGAAAATATGCTGGACTGGAATGAGGTACAGATTGCATATCAGATTGGAAAACAATACTTTACAATCCAGACTGCTGAAGATGGCTATGATTATACATTTTACAATGAAGATTATCAGGAGGATGATGGAGGAATCTATGACAATCCGACAATTTATGTAGATGAAGCTGCCAGTGATATTTTGGAAGATAAAGGGTACTCATTGGAAGACGCAAAAGTAGTGGATTATGAAGAACTGATGGCAGATGTGGAAGAAGTTCAGGAAGAACAGATGCAGCGGATACAATTAGAAAAAAACTGCCCAGCAAGTATTTTTGAAGGATTTCGCAGGGAAGAAGCAATGCAAACCTATGAAGGAATCGCAATGCAGTTTATCAGGAGTAAAGGGTATCTGACCATACAGGCAACAGAAGAAGGATATTCGTTTATTTTTTATGACTCTGATCTGCATGAAATCCAGAGTGGTGATTACGATAATCCAGACGCATCCATTCAGGAAGCTGCTTATGAAATCCTTAAAAGTGAAAGAATGGATGACCTGGAATGTGTCAAAGTGGATTATAAAGAGTTTGAAGAAATGACGATCCAGCACTCTAAGGATTTATTGCAGGAGGGGGAACTTCGTGCGACTTCTGAGATTGGAAGAGATGAAGCAGCATTAAATGGTCTTAGCAGGGCAGAAGTGGAACGGGGTGTCTTGTATCACGCACAGGGTATTCTGGAAGATATGGGATTAGAAAATGAAGTAGAGCTGCTTGCAGCAAGGGTGCATGGTTCCAGAAGCAGAGAGGAACTTTACAGAGATGATTCTGACCTTGATGTGGTGCTTTCTTATCGTGGCAATATCCGGGAGGACAGTTTCTTCAATGAATTAAATGCTCATGGTATAGCAATGGCAGGTATTAAGGTGGACATCAATCCTATCGCAGAAGAAAGAATCACTCTGGCAGAATATATGAAAGAGTCAGAAGCCTATCTTGATCAGAAGGAAATCGAAAAGCTGGCGGTGGATTTAGATAATTTCAGCTATGAATATGACACTTACGAATATAAAGATATCGTTGAGAACAGGGAAGAACAGGTGAAGAAAATCACAGAGGACATTCTGAATAAGAAAACAGGGTGTTTAAAGGACTGGTTGGTTGAAGTATCGGAAGAATCTGATATAGACAGTGATGTGATAACTGCCCGGTCACTGCTCTCCCGTTTAGAAAATGCAGAAACCTTTTCTATCTTTACCAGACAATCAGAACAGGAACAGCCAGAAGCTACGATTAGTTTCTATGTAGCAGAGTGCATGGAGTTCCCGGTCATGGGTGAGTACCATAATAATCTTACTCTGGAAGAAGCAATCAAAATCTATGAAAGTATTCCGGCAGAACGCCTGCATGGAATCAAAGGGATTGGTTTTGATCTGCAGGACGGGGATGAGGATTATTCCGGGGAATACGGACTCATGAGTGGAGACAGGATAGACAGAGATCTGATTGATATGATTCCACATTATAAGGAGAGTCCATTAGTACAGAAAGCAATCAATGACATGGAAAAGTATCTGAATGAGAAACATGGAAAAGTGCAGGAAACAGAACAGACTGTGGAAGTGAAACAGGAAGTTTCAGAAACACCATTCAAGAAAGAATCCGTATCAGTAGAATCGAACCGGGAACAAAACAAAGAGCCTGCAAAGGGTGGAAAAGGGGAACTGAAAAAATCCGTGCTGCAGTCGTTAAAAGAGTTCCAGGCAAGAGCAAAAGCACAGGAGCAGAAAGAAATGGCAACTGAAAAATCCAAAGCACATAAGAAGGGGAATGTAGAATTATGATGAATCTGGCAATGAACTTTGATACAGATGAATGCTTAGTGACCGCAATGTTTGATAAAGGCAACCGAAATGATACGATGGAAGCTATCGACAATATCATTCCATTTCTGAAAGGGGATGCGGATATGATCGGGCTGGTCTGCAATACCATAAGAAAGCTGTTCTGCATGAGTGATGAAGGCTATGAGATTTTTCTTATGGATCTGGAAGATTATAAAGTGGATTTGGAAGATAATTATAAAAAATAGAGAATATTTTGTGTGAATTAGTGTTAGATAGAATTTATTTAAATTGGAGAAAGTAGCCAATCCGATTGAGAAACTGGCACATATTATTAATATGATAAATTTTATTATTGACTTTTAAATTTCACAATGCATCATAGTAAAATAAAGCGAGTATGTAAAAGAGCAGTGTAATTAATGATATAATAAAAAGTAAGAAAAATATTTTTGACTATCTTTTTGTACAATTTATTCGTTATATATAATAGAAAGTGCTTTCAGTAGAAAAAGGAGGAAAGAAGTGGATGCAGATTTTCTTTTGATTCACAAAATGAAAAATGGTGATGAAGAAGCTATAGAGGTATTCGTAAAAAAATACTATTCAACTATACGGAATTATTGTCGATTACATACATACACAGACTGTGATGCAGAAGATATTACTCAAGCAACATTTGAACACTTTTTTCGATCATTTAGATCGTATCATCATTTGGGAAAGACTGCTAATTATTTGTATGTGATTGCTCGAAATTTATGTCGGGATAGTTATAAGAAAAAAAGAGATATTGTGATGGAAGCGTTACCAGATAAGGGGGAAAATCCAATTGCTGTAATTGAGAATAAAATAGATATAGAAGAATCAATAAAAAAACTTCCAGAAGATTTGCAGGAAGTAGTTATTCTACATTATTTTCAGGATTTGAAATTAAAAGAAGTAGCAGATATTATTGGCATAGGACTTCCTCTTGTAAAATATAGGATAGGAAAAGCAAAAGAATTGTTGAGTGTTTATCTGGGGGATAAGAAATGATGATGACAGTTGATGAAAAATTGCATGCGTATGCAAAAAATCAGAAGGATAGAAATATAGATGAGAAAAAATTACAACAGACCATTATAAAATCGAAAGAAGCATATTGGGATGGAGAAATCGAAAGAAATATGTCATGGTTAGAATTTTTATATCAGCAAGCTTCGTATATACAGAAGCACTGGTGGTTTGCTCAAGGGGCAGTATTACTAATCCTTTGGATGACAATGTTCTTATCAGACAGTAGTATTTATACAAGGCGCTGCATGGGGATTTTGGCACCGAGTTTTGTAATATTGATACTTCCGGAACTCTGGAAAAATAGAAGCAATGGGGCTATGGAAGTAGAAGGTGCAACATTTTTTTCCATAAAGAATATATATGCCGCACGAATGCTACTCTTCGGCATGGTAGATGTTTGCCTATTGAGTGTGTTTTTGATAACCAGCACTTTTGTGTTACAGATTGCATTTATGGATATCTTAATACAATTTATTTTGCCAATGAATGTGACATGCTGCATATGTTTTCGATTACTTTGCAGTAAAGGAGATGATTATGTATCTTCCACATTATTTTCCTGTCTGATTTGGATCGCTGTTTGGACGCTTGTAGTTCTCAAAGATAGTATTTATGAGCATATATCTACATCAATATGGTGTGGAATGATGATATTATCTGTTTTATATTTGTGTTACAGTATTTGGCGAGTATGGAAATGCAGTGAAAGATATTACGAGAGTAATGGGGCAAGTGTATAAGACTATTATGGTGTCAATTACGAGAAATCACACAACGGTCGTAATCAGAGAAATGTGAGGAATTTGATTATGGAATTAGAATTGAAAAAATTAACAAAAGAATTTCAGGGATTTAAAGCAGTTGATGATATCACGCTGACGATGAGTAATGGAGTTTATGGGCTTCTTGGTGTCAACGGTGCTGGAAAAACAACGCTGATGAGAATGCTCTGCACACTTATTAAACCTACTTCGGGAAGCATATTATGTGATGGAAAAGATATTTTTGCATTGGATGGCGAATATAGGAGAATTCTTGGTTATTTACCTCAAGAATTTGGATTTTATCCGGAGTTTTCGGTTCATGATTATTTAATGTATATTGCGTCAATTAAAGGAATGCGAATAAGTATTGCACGAAAGCGTGTAACAGAACTTCTGCGGCAGGTTGGGTTGGCTAAAATGCAGAATAGAAAAATGAAAAAATTGTCTGGAGGAATGAAACGCCGTGCAGGGATTGCCCAAGCTATGCTAAATAACCCAAAGATTTTGATCCTCGATGAGCCTACTGCAGGTCTGGATCCGAATGAAAGGATACGTTTTCGAAATCTGATCAGTGAATTGTCACAGGATCGTCTCGTGCTATTATCAACACATATTGTGTCGGATATTGAATACATTGCCAACCAGGTGTTATTGATGAAAGATGGAAAGATTAGCCATTCAGGAACACAAGAAGAGATTATTCAGTCAGTACCAGTAAAAGTATGGAGTTGTGTAGTTGCAAATAATGAAGTTGAAATGTGGCAAAAACAGTTTAAAGTCTCAAATATGAAAACACTTTCGGATGGAATAGAATTACGCATTTTGTCTGAAAAATCTCCACACTATAATGCGAAAGAGGAAACGATGGCTTTGGAGGACATATTCTTATATTATTTCGGAGAGAAAACAGGTGATGATTATGACGTATTATGAAATAAAAAAAGTTTTTTCAAAAAAAGGAAGTAAGGTTGCGCTGATATTTATTTTTATTGTAATTTCAGTAGTCTTGTCTTTTATCATCGGGGATAATAAATATGTGAATCGTAATGGTGATGCGGAAAGTGGAATATCGGCTATGTTAAAGGTTCGTGAGTTGAAAAAAGAATGGTCAGGAGAACTGACAGAGGATGTGCTTAGAAAAATTATTGAAGAAAATGTCAGGATTTCACAGACACCGGAAGCTAAGTCGAATGATTTTAGACAGAATGATATAGCATATAGTCAAAGACAGGGTTTCATGGATATAAGGGATTTACTAAATTGTGATTATGGAGAGTTTAACGATTATAATTATTATCTGGCAGATTCTCTTTCTCCTGATGAAGCAGTAGATTTTTATTCTAATCGTATCAAAAATTTGAAAAATTGGTTAGAAACTGATGGAAAGGATCAGTTTTCTGAAAAGGAAAAAAGTTATTTAATAAGAGCGTATGAAAAAATGAAAACCCCTTTATATTATGATTATCAAGCGGGATGGAAAAACTTATTTCAATATTCACCCTCAATAATTATGATTTTGACATTGGTATTAGGTTTCCTTTGTGCAGGTATTTTTTCAGGTGAATTTCAGCTGAAAGCGAATGCAGTTTTTTATTCTTCTTATTATGGCAGAAATAAGGCTGTATGGGCAAAAGTGAAAGCAGGAGCAATCATAATAACGGCTATTTACTGGGCGGTTATGTTGTTATACACTATGCTTGTTTTGGGAATTCTTGGTGTAGACGGAGCAAATTGTCCCATACAGTCTAGTATGAGTGGGTGGAAGAGTATTTATAATATCACGAATGCTCAGGAATATATTTTGATAGTTCTTGGTGGATATCTGGGATGTTTATTTATGCAATCTCTAACTATGTTGGTTTCTGCGAAGACAAACTCATCAGTAATAGCGGTAATCGTGCCTTTTATTTTGATTTTTCTTCCATCATTTTTATCAGGAACAAGTCTACCATTATTAAATAAAATTTTGGGACTTCTTCCAGATCAAATGCTTCAAATGAATCAGGTAGTTAAATTTTTTAACTTGTATGAAATCGGAGGAAAAGTGTTTTGCGCAGTTCCTATTTTAATAATATCGTACTCCATTCTGCTATTATTGATTGTTCCAGTTATTTATTTTATATATCGCAGAAAAGAAGTTTATAATTAGATGAAGAAACATCTGTTAGAGGGAGTGAAAACATAGGAAAAATATTATTATTATCGTTTAAAGATAGTGAAGAAGAAATGATAGAGTCTGTTCTTGCTGCTTTGAAAACCGGACGAAATATATATTGTGATGAAAAAAATATAAATCCATTGAAAATACATTATGGAGATATTGTTATTTTATTAGCCACAAGAGAATTATTCCGAAAGCAGAAAAAAATAGATTTGTCTTTTACAGAGTTTGAAATTTTGCATTTATTAATGCGAAGTCCTGGAAGAGTGTTTAGTAAAGAACAAATATATGATATAATCTGGAATGAACCCTATTCGGGTGATTACAATGTTGTTATGCGACATATCTGCAACATTAGAGAAAAGATAGAAGATGATCCTGGACATCCGGTATATATACAAACGGTGCGCGGTGTAGGATATCGGTTTAACGGAAATTTAGGCAGCGAGTGAAATCGCTGCCTATTATTATGGTTTTACAAAGAAGGAAGTTTGTTATGAGAAGATCTTTGTATTTTAGGAGCATCCTGTTTGAGATATTTGGACAGGTTTTGATGTATCAATTCCAACTCTTTTATTTCTTGCTTAAAAGAAACGTATTGAGTATTTAGTGATTCCTTTCTGGAAATAAGATCTGCAATTTGCTCTTGTAACTTATTGGAATTAAGATGTTTCAGGTCTATACCATTTTCCTGTAAAATATGTTCAGCACCAGCGAAAAGAATAATTTGAGATTCATATTTACGGAAATAACGATCCGGATCTTTGGAACTTTTATAATGGTCATCGTAAATTTTATTTTTCTGATATTGTTTGGCATATTTTAGCATTTCTCGAAGATGACGTATCTGAGACTCGAGAGAAACAACAGAGGTATTTACCTCTTTTTGCTGCATATGTAACAAGGCTATGCGGTCTTCAAGTTCTGAAAAATTATGTAGATTATGTGTGAGCATCTTGTTATATTCAGCAGAGACAATTTTTAAATTTTCCTTATTTGCCCATTTCTGAAGCCCAATGTTTCCTGCTATATTGGGAGCATTGGTATCTATTAATTTGTTATGAACAGAAGGAAAAATAGCTTTCTGACGTTTATTTTCAATGCGTTCTTTGATACGTTCTTTAGTAAAATTTTTTCCTAAAGATTTAGCACTTCCACGCACTGGACGGGACATATCGGGAGAACGAAAGGTAATGTATTTTCTGCTGTTTTCCCCAAATTCTGCGTTTTTTATTTCATATCCTTTAGCTTCCATAAATGCAAGAAATTCTGAGTAAGTGGAAAAGATTCGGATTGTCTGGTTGATATCTTTTCGCAGCTGCGCTTTTTTACTGGATTCAGATTTATTTGCAGCCCATTCATTGTATTTCATTCCTTTTTTACCATCTGGCATAATTGTGGACAGGTTATGTTCCTGGCATAAAGTGTCGCTGAGATTTCGTATTTTCCAGTAATTCTTTTTACAGTCATGGTAATGAGAAAAAGTGATGTTATCTGCAGAACAGAAAATTAAATGGTTATGTACATGACCTTTATCAGTGTGTGTTGTCAGAACATAGGAGTATTTTCCCTCCAGTAAGCGATCCGCAAGTTCTTTGCCAATTTGATGGGCTTCTTCATAGGAAACTTCACCAGGGGAAAATGCCTGAATCAGATGAAATGCCTTATTTGCATTATGTGCATCTCGGCAGTCATGTGTGTGATCCAAAGTGTATTTAAAGTCAAGAACTGCTGTTTCAGGAGAGTAGGAAAAGGAAGAAATATATAGTTTCTGGTCTGTTTTATCTGGATTGCAGATGTATTCTATTGCTTTATCAACGGTTGTTTTGATACCATGGATTTTTGTAACTGCCATATTTTTTCCATTAACTCCTTTATATCGTCCAGATCCTTTTGGTAAACTGCATTGGTGCTGTTTATACGACGGGTGATCTGATTTAAATTACTGCTGATATTTCCCAGCAGGGTATTCATTTTTCGGATATGAGAGTAGTCTACTTCATATACAAATCCATCTGATTGATATGATTCCACATTATAAAGAAAGTCCATTGGTACAGAAAGCAATCAACGATATGGAAAAATATCTGAACGAGAAACATGAAAAGGTGCAGGAAACAAAACAGACTGTGGAAGTGAAACAGGAAGTTCCAGAAACACCAGTCAAGAAAGAATCCGTATCAGTAGAACCGAACCAGACGCAAAAGAAAGAGCCTATAAAGGGCGAAAAAGGGGAACTGAAAAAATCTGTGCTGCAGTCGTTGAAAGAGTTTCAGGCAAGGGCAAAAGCACAGGAACAGAAAAATAAAGAAGCAGAAAAACCCAAAGCACATAAGAAGGGGGATGTAGAATTATGATGGATCTGGCAATGAACTTTGATACAGATGAATGTTTAGTAACGGCAATGTTTGATAAAGGAAACAGAAATGACACAATGGAAGCTATTGATCATATCATTCCATTTCTGAAAGGGGATGCGGATATGATCGGACTTGTCTGCAATACCCTAAGAAAGCTGTTCTGCATGAGTGATGAAGGCTATGAGACTTTTCTTATGGACTTGGAAGATTATAAATCGGAACTGGAAGAGGGGGAATGAATTCAAGCCAGAGTGCAGTATAGCAGGTGAAAGATGAGAAGCGAAGGAAAAAGTGTCAGCATTGAGAAGTGTTAACAGGTATATATTGGAAGAATTCAGCCAGGGAAACTCTGGCTGATATAAAAACACATCTGCAGAAACAGTGACTGAAGAAATTTTGAGTAGTGGAATTGGGAAGAAGTATTTAGATACTATAATAAAGAGATTAGCTGGCTTGTATATTGACAGAGAGGACATAGTAAACAGATTTGCGTTATTATCAGGGATTGTAGGGAGATTCCGAAGAGCTTTTGTTCAGATGATGAAACAATAGGATTGGTACAGGAAATATATGGAACAAAAGTTAATAAAGGGATTTGTTGCGTTTTCCGCTATAATAATCTGCCAGCAAAGAATGTGTTGCCTGAATATGTTTGTGATTATAAGAAACGAGCAGGGTTATTTCAAAGATCAGCGGATTTAGAGTAGTTCTTTTTTTCTGAGAGAAAATTAAAAATCGTTTTTGGTTCTTCTGGAGAGTGATTATAGCGTTTGGGAAACATCCGGAGAAACCATTACCTCAGGGTGTCGGTAAAGTTCTTTATCAAAGAGGGCTTTGAGATGCCCTTTCTTTTTTTATCCAAATCTTTCCTCTTGTTTACATATATAAACCTAAGAAAAAACTTGACGTTTAAATATTACAAGTGTAATATTTAAGAAAATACGAAAAAAGGAGAAATAAAACTATATGAGAAAAACGAAAAGAAAAAAACACACGAAGACTATCACAAAAATAGTTTTATTTAGCGGTATATTGATTGGTGGTGGAATCGGTATTGTAACAATAATGAATCGTAATGTTCCTGAAAAAAGACTAATGGAATATATGAAATATATCGAAAAAGGGGAATATGAGCAAATGTATGCCATGCTGGATCAGAAAAAAAGCAGCATGAACAGTAAGGAAGAATTTATAGAACGAAATTCTAAAATATATGAAGGCATTGAGATGTCTGATCTGTCCATAACCGATATTACAGCAAAAAGAAAAGAAAACGGAAATGCGGCAGTTTCCTATACAACAAATATGCAGACTGCTGCAGGAAATGTAGAATTTACCAACAATGCGGTATTTTCACATAACTGGACAGGATATCATTTAATCTGGCAGGATCAGTTGATTTTTCCAGAGTTATCTGCAACGGATAAAGTTCAGGTAACGTTAGAAGAGGCAAAAAGAGGAAATATTTTAGACAGAAATGGTCGCCAGCTGGCTGGAGAGGGAACTGCATCTTCGGTAGGAATTGTTCCGGGCAGAATGGAGAACAGGGAAGATACAATAAAAAAACTGGCAGAGTATCTTGGAATTGGAGCAGACGAAATTGAGGATAAGTTAAAAGCCGATTGGGTAAAAGCAGATTCTTTTGTACCAGTAGCAACAATTCCTAAAATACAAGAGGTCGATCTTCTGACAGTGAATCTGGATGAAACTGTTCTGGAAGAAAAAGAAAAGCAGGACACATTATTGAAGATTCCAGGTATTATGTTATCTGATGTAAAAGTACGAACTTATTATCTAAAAGAAGCTGCCTCTCATCTGGTAGGGTATGTACAGGCGGTTACAGCCGAGGATTTGCAGGAACATAAAGGGGAAGGGTATCGTACAAACAGTGTGATTGGAAAGACGGGACTGGAAACGCTTTATGAAAAAGAACTAAAAGGGACAGATGGGTGTGAGATCTGTATTGTAGATGCAAATGGAAATAAAAAAAGTGTCATTGCATATGAGCCTAAAAAAGATGGAGAAGATATCCATACTACGATTGATGGCGATCTTCAAAGTACTCTTTATGAACAATTTAAAGAAGACAGAGGATGTTCTGTAGCCTTGAATCCTTATACAGGGGAAGTACTGGCGTTGGTAAGTACGCCATCTTATGATAATAATGATTTTGTACGTGGAATGGACAATAGCCAGTGGAGTGCATTAAATGAAAATGAAGACAGGCCTTTATACAACCGCTTTCGCCAGACATGGTGTCCAGGCTCAACTTTTAAACCTGTAATTGCTGCAATTGGATTAAAAGTGGGGGCATTTACTGCAAATGACGATTTTGGAAATGAGGGTCTGGCATGGCAGAAAGATTCTTCGTGGGGAGATTATACAGTGACTACACTTCATGATTATGCACCTGTGATCTTGAAAAATGCGCTTATTTATTCAGATAATATTTATTTTGCAAAAGCAGCATTAAAAATCGGTGCGGATCAACTGATGCAATCTCTAAATCAAATAGGATTTAATCAGGAACTTCCATTTGATATTAAAATGTCAGAGTCTCAGTATTCTAATACGGACAAGATAGAAACAGAAATCCAGCTTGCTGACAGTGGGTATGGACAGGGACAGATTCTGGTAAATCCTTTGCATCTTGCAAGCATTTATACGGCTTTTCTAAATGATGGAAATATGATAAAGCCATATCTTCACGCGGATGGAAGCACTTCCAGTGAAATCTGGATAAAAGATGCTTTTTCACCACAGATTGTTTTGGAGGTTATGGAGGGGCTAGAGGGTGTAGTGAATAACCCGGAAGGAACTGGTTATGGAGCATGCCGGGAAGACATTAGATTAGCAGGAAAAACCGGAACAGCGGAACTGAAAGCTACAAAAGAAGATACATCTGGAACAGAAATTGGCTGGTTTACAGTTTTTACTACAGATAGAGATACAGAGAATCCTATTTTGCTCATCAGTATGGTAGAGAATGTGAAAGATATTGGAGGAAGCGGTTATGTGGTGGAAAAGGATAAGGCGATACTGGATGAATATCTCGGTAATGAATAATTTTTACCTTTAAATATTACAAATGTAAGAGGAAAATGATATGAAAAAAATTTGGAAAATATTTTGGGGAGTTATTTTTCTTGCTGTCTGTAGTGGATGTGGCATAAAGAAAGAGCAGAAAAAGACAATTGAAGATACGAAAGAAAAAATTTACAGAGAGTGTGAAATGCTGGCAGAAGACTATCAGAGCATATATAAGAATGCTGCGAAAGAAAATGCACTATATGAGCTGAGTACAATACAAAAAAGTATGGATTATTTTGGAAAATATGGATATGCAGTAATTGATTCCTACAATCAGCTGGATATGGTTCAAAGTATTAAAGTAGATGATTTTTTGAAAAAAGCAGAAAAAGAGAAAAATGGAAAAACTACTATATTTCAAGTTATAGCAGGAGATCATTTTATTCGGTATGATCTGAAAACCAAACAGGGGAAAATAGACGTTGAAGTAAGCTCTTTTAAATGGAAAGAGGATACTTGGCAGGAAACATATTATCATGAGTTTAGAGCTAATTCATGGAAATATACAGAAAACGGGTATTTCTTTATGGAAGAATATCATCCGGCTGGATATGATGGACCGTCTGGATATCGGGCCTTTCGGGTAGTGCCGTTAAATAAAAAATGCAGGGAGCTGAATCGAAAATATATACTTCCTTTTGGATATACACTTAATAAATTGTTTACTTCTAATTGGAGTGAAAAAAATTATGATGGAATAAATTTTTATGATGTTTTTGACCGTTTACTTTCAATGGAAGAAAAAACTGATGAATTTAAGGAAGGAAAGACTTATGAAATCCCAAAAGAATCATTTGAAGCGATATTTCAAAAATATTTTAATATAAGCGCAGAGATACTGCAGACAGGAACGGTATTTCACACGGAAACACAGACATATCGGTATCGAACCAGAGGAATCGTATATGATTTTGCTCCCACACCATATATTCCATATCCGGAAGTTGTTTCCTACATAGAAAATCAAGATGGAACAATAACACTGGAAGTAAATGCGGTATGGCCACAAAAAGAATTAGATCAGGCGTTTTGTCATAGCGTAACCATTCGGCTGTTAGATAAAGATAGATTTCAATATGTATCCAATTATGTATCAAGGTCAGAAATAGAGGTTACCTGGTATACGGAAAGATTATCAGACGAAAAGTGGGAGGAATGTTATGGAGATAATTGATATGAGTACAAAAAGAAAACTGAAAAAGATGGTGAGTGTTTTATTTATTTTGGGATGCTTTTTCATAGGAAATACAAAATGTAAAGGGGCTGATTTAGAATATATTTCACAGGAAACTGCGAATTATGCTGTACAAGAAAGAGGATATGATTTGCCAGTAGATGAAGTCGTGAAAGAAGAAGCTATTGAAGATTGTAAGAATGTTATGAATCAGATGAAAGCCATTTATCAAAAGGCGGATAAAGGAACTTCATCGAATGTAGTAGTTTCTGAGACAGTAATGGAAGAAATGCAGGAAGTATTAAAGGAAAAAAATGTCCCTGTTATTACATCAGCGCCGTATTCAAATATGGCTAATTATTCTAAAATGGAAGAATTTCTTTTCAAGGCAGAACAGGATCTGCCAGGAGATATCGTCTTATATAGGATTAACAGGGATGGTGGGATAGAAAGACTCAAATTCAATTATGATGGGACAGATATGTATTTGTTGGCTGTGAAAGTTGTTTGGGGTATGAACGACAATCCATCTATTGTATATGTTTCGTATACAAGGATAGAAGAATGGAAATATACAGAAAAAGGCTGGTTTGGTTATACGCTATGTGTTCCAAAATATCCGGAAGTATCAGAAGCGGTTGATGGCAGTTCTATGATAAGAATTAAACCTTTAAGTGATGAATGCAGGGAAGTTTCAAAGAGGTGTGTGTATTTGCTTGGATATCAGGGGAATAATCTTTTATGTTCTGATTGGGATAGATCTGATATGGAAGGGTTAGATTATAATGGTTTATATGAATATTTATATCGAATGAAATACGGGGAGAGATATGAGTTTTCAGGTAACTCAAGTGGAATTCCGGCAGAAGAGTTTGAAAATCTGATAATGGAGTTTTTGCCGATAACAGCGGAGCAAATTAAAAAATGGGCAGTATTTGATTCGGAACATCAAACTTATGACTGGGAACGATTAGGTTGTTTAAATTATAGCCCTACTTATTTTGGAACATCTTTACCGGAGGTCGTTGAAATAAGAGATAGCGGAGAGGGAAACAATGTGCTGGTTGTTGATGCTGTATGTGATACATTTATATGTAATGATGCCGTTATTACAAGTGAGCTGACTGTTAAGTTCAACGATGATAAGAGTTTTAAATATATGGGGAATAAAATTCTGAATAATGGTACGAAAGAAGTTCCCAAATATCAATATAGAATAAAAAGAAAGAACTGATAACAACTATCAGCCCTTTCATATTTGTTAATTCCATATATGTAATTTTTTTAAGATATCAGAAGTGATTTCAAATGCCTTTTTGCCAGTTGCATTAGAATCACTTTGGATATTGGTTGCAAAATAATAGCTGTTATCGGAAGTTTCTACATATCCGATAAACCAGCCGTTGATATCCTGTCCGTTGACACGACCGGTTCCAGTTTTTCCGTAGAAATTACCATTAGGTGTACTGGCAATTTTTATAGCATTTTTAACAGAAAATACATTTTGGGAATTTAGATGGAATTCATTTGTGTTAAATTTTTTCAATAATGTTACTTGCTCTAAAGGCGAGATTTTTAATGAAAAATCGGACCAGTATAAATCCAGATTTGAACTGGTTGTCTGGTTTCCATATTCTATTTTATTCAAAAATTCCTGGACTCTGTTAATTCCGAGCTGCGAATCAATTGCCTGGAAATACCAGTTAACGGAATTTTGCATAGCAGAGTTTAAATCCTGATCAGCTTCCCAGGATGGAAAAGGAAAGGCATCACCATTCCATGTCATGGAAGAGTGTTCTGGTGTGATGATTCCGGATTCCAACCCTAATAATGCATCGTATATTTTGTAGGTAGACTCTGGCGGAATACGTTTGGTGGCTTCTTCAAGATCGTATATTTTCCAGGAATCCAAATTATTGTCATACAAAACAAATGATCCATCATATGTTCCAAATGTTTCGGATATATCTAACAGGGAGATATTTTTGTCTGTATCACTAAAATGATATACGCTTTGAGTAGAGGCATCAATGGATAAAATGGGTGTACATCCAATAAAAACAGCACTAATGACCAGATAAATTATCAATGCTCTCATTTTTTGATAAAGAGTTTCTTTCCTAAAAACGGCGATGTTGAGAATACGTCGTTTCATCTGCCTGAAATTTCCGGACATTCCAACTGCCAGTGGAGAGGAAAAAGAGGATATTTTTTCTGCAAAATTAATCAGTGTAGTTCCATAAGCTTGGTATTCATCAGCAGAAATCATCTGCAATACAGCAGAATCACAGGCTATTTCACGGTCACAGAGAATTTCTTTTAAAGTGTACCAAACAAAAGGGTTAAACCAGTAGAGTATATTACTTATGACCATGAGGAAGCCAATAAATGTATCTTTGTGACGGTAATGCTGTAATTCGTGTAGCAGCATAAAACGCATATCATCAGGATTCAGTTCGGAAATTAAATGGATGGGAATGTAAATTCTGGGATGTATTATTCCGATTAAAACTGGTGATTTTAAAAATGCAGTACTGTAGACTGATACTGGGTGAGAGATTTTAAGTTCCTTTAAACAATTGTAATAAATAGTTTTTACCTGCTGATTTTGAAGCGGGAGAGCAGATCTTTTTATGGAACGTACATAGTTTAATGAATGAAGGGTGAGGACTGACATAATCATAACACCCGTTATCCATATTAGAAAGAGTATGGTATTCAAGCCTCCAGAAAATTGACTACTGATGGAAACTGAAAAATCATTCACCTGGTTTAACAAAATATTTTGTGTATTACTGGTAAGTTCGGATAGCGTGTCGGTACCAGAGTTAAGTCCTGAGTCAGTTTGAAAAAAATGTAACCATGAAAAAAGTTGTGAGCCATGAATCTGTACAGGAAAAAATGGCACGGCAAGTAGTAAAAATAAAAGAAAACAGAGATGGTACTGTGTAGCCGCAGATAAATATTTTTTCAGAAGTTTTTTTGTTCCGATTATTACAAGTGTAAAAATACATATGAAGATATTACTGATTAAAAAGTGGATGATCCAGTTGCTCATTCAAAACCTCCTATTTCTGATGTTTTGATAATAAATGGCGTAAGTTATCAATTTCTGTTGAAGAGAGCTTATCGTCTTCAAGGTAAGAAGCCAGCATAGAAGAAAGATTTCCATTATAATATTGCTTTAAAAAAGAATTGCTTTCCTGGCGTATATATTCATCTTCTTGGACTAATGGAGTATAGACAAATACCCGGCTTTGTTTTTCGTAGGAAAGAGCTTTTTTGGAAACAAGTCTCTTGATAAGAGTTTGAATTGTTTTTGGACTCCAGCTGGTAGTTAGAGTAAGTTTTTCTGTAATTTCATTTGTATTGATGGGAGCATATTTCCATACAATTTTCATAACTTCAAATTCGGCTTCTGAAATTTGGGGTAGTGACATAATAAAATCCTCCTGCTAAATCCTACATATGTAATAAATATATTATATTACTTGTAGAAGAAAAAAGTCAAATGGCAGATGATATATAGAATATAAAATTAATAATGTAGAGGCAATAAAGGTGAAAAAGATAGAAATTATTGAGAGAATCACAGATGCTAATGGAAGCATAAGTGAAAACATATTGACTAGCTGGGAACATAAAAACCAATTCATACCGGAAATTATAAGGTTTGGAGAATTAAAAATATATCTACAGGAACGAATTGTTAAAAAGAATGATAGTGATGTTCATCTTTCAAAATATGAATATGATATTTTACTTCTTTTAGCGAAAAGTCCAGGTAGAATATTTGGAAAAGAAATGGTTTATGATCTGGTATGGAATGAACCTTATTCCGGTGATTATAATGTGGTTATGCGACATATCTGCAATATCAGAGAAAAAATAGAAGATGATCCTGGACAACCATTATATATACAAACAGTACGAGGTGTAGGATATCGGTTTAACGGGAATTTAGGCAGCGAGTGAAATCGCTGCCTATTATTATGGTTTTACAAAGAAGGAAGTTTATTATGGGAAGATTTTTCTATTTCAGGATCATCCGGTTTTAGATACTTGGACAAGTTTTGATGTATCAATTCCAACTCTTTCATTTCTTTCCGAAAGGAAACATATTGAGTATTTATTGACTTCTTTCTGGAAATAAGCTCTGAAATTTGAGCCTGTAACTTATTGGTATTGAGCTGTTTCAGGTCTATACCATTTTCCTGTAAAATATGCTCGGCACCAGCGAAAAGGATAATTTGAGATTCATATTTACGGAAATAACGATCCGGATCTTTTGAGCTTTTATAATGGTCGTTATAAATTTTATTTTTCTGATATTGTTCAGCGTATTTTAGCAGTTCTCGAAGATGTCGGATCTGTGATTCAAGAGAGACGACAGTGGTATTTACCTCTTTTTGTTGCATATGTAACAAGGTTATGCGGCTTTCAAGTTCTGAAAAATTATGTAGATTATGTGTAAGCATCTGGCTATATGTAGTAGAAACAATCTTTAAATTTTCCTTATTTGCCCATTTCTGAAGGCCGATGTTTCCTGTTATATTGGGAGCGTTGGTGTCTATTAACTTCTTGCGAACAGAAGAAATGGCAGTTCTCTGGAGTTTATTCTCAATACGTTCTTTGATACGTTCCTTAGTAAAATTTTTTCCTAAAGATTTAGCACTTCCACGCACTGGACGGGACATATCGGGAGAACGAAAGGTAATGTATTTTCTGCTGTTTTCGCCAAATTCTGCGTTTTTTATTTCATATCCTTTAGCTTCCATAAATGCAAGAAATTCTGAGTAAGTGGAAACGATTCGGATTGTCTGGTTGATATCTTTTCGCAGCTGCGCTTTTTTACTGGATTCAGATTTATTTGCAGCCCATTCATTGTATTTCATTCCTTTTTTACCATCTGGCATAATTGTGGACAGGTTATGTTCCTGGCATAAAGTGTCGCTGAGATTTCGTATTTTCCAGTAATTCTTTTTACAGTCATGATAATGAGAAAAAGTGATATTATCTGCAGAACAGAAAATTAAATGGTTATGTACATGACCTTTATCAATATGTGTTGTCAGGACATAGGAGTATTTTCCATCCAGTAAGCGATCCGCAAGTTCTTTGCCTATTTGATGGGCTTCCTCATAGGAAACTTCATCAGGGGAAAATGCCTGAATCAGATGAAATGCCTTATTTGTATTGTGCGGATCTCTGCAATCATGTGTATGATCCAAAGTGTATTTAAAATCAAGAGCGGCTGTTTCGGGAGAGCAGGCAAAGGAAGAAATATATAGATTCTGGTCTGTTTTATCTGGATTACAGATGTATTCTATTGCTTTATCAACGGTTGTTTTGATACCATGGATTTTTGTAACTGCCATATTTTTTCTATTAACTCCTTTATATCGTCCAGATCCTTTTGGTAAATTGTATTGGTACTGTTTATACGATGGGTGATCTGATTCAAATTGCTGCTGATATTGCCCAGCAGGGTATTCATTTTTCGGATATGAGAGTAGTCTACTTCATATACAAATCCATATAAGATCATTTTCCGTAGAAAGGCAGATTTGCTTTTCATTCTGGAAAGACGATATTTCTCTTCTAAAATGTATTGTTCGTCATCATTCAAATAAAATTGTACGGGATGAATTCTGGTACGTTTGCTCATTGAAATCCTCCAATTCGTTTTTTTCTATAAAAAAGAGTACAAAAAAACTGTCTAACCAGTTCGGCTATGACAGTTATGGTACTTGGTTTTTTGTTGGTTTGGACAGATGTATCTGTAAGTTATTTTAACAGGACTGGGTGAAAGCGTCAAATTAAGAAATTATAAAATATGAGAGGGCCAGGGATACTCCCTGATACATTTTGGTAGAATGAACCGGAAAGGGAATTTGACAAAATGAGCCAGTTGTCATGACACTGGCAGTGCTTGCTTCTTTTGGGGTGTAGCCTGCAAAGCAGGCTATGCAAAAGCTATAAAACATAAATGGAGTTGTGAGAAGTGGTTGAGAATATAATCCTGATAGCGTATAATCAGAGCAAGAAATCGTAAGTGAGGGATAAATTTGAAACGTGAGGAAATTTTTCAATATGTGAAAGAGCAATATGGAACGGAACCGGAATATTTATGGAAAAAAGATCCTGATTCTGCGGTGCTTCGACATAAAAATGGAAAATGGTATGCTATAATTATGGCAGTGGAAAAGAAAACACTGGGATTAGAAGAAGATGGAAAAATTAATATCCTGGATGTAAAATGTGCCCCTGATCTGGTTGGGATGTTAATTCAAACGTATGGATTTTTACCGGGGTATCATATGAATAAGCGGCACTGGATTACGATTCTTCTGGATGAATCTGTCAGTGAAGCCAAGACGCTGGATTTCCTGGATATGAGTTATGATTTAACCGAATCAAGCAAGTCCCCTGCTTCAATTTCGCAAAACAATAAGCAGTAGTTTGGGACTTGCTTGTATCAGGAGTGGTGCTAGCCACTCCTGATAAGCTGCGAAGCAGCATTCGGTTATGAGCAAGTAGCGAAGCGGATTGCGAATATCCGCTTGACTTGACAGTGGGAAGTAATTAAAAAGGAAGCCTTTCAGAAAAATCTCTGATCGGCTCCCAGGTATTCATTCTGGATATGTATAAGTTGATCTTTGCAACAGGATATTTTCCCAATCTCGTTCATGGCGCAACACTCGGAGAATATGAATCTCTTTTGTTTCTTCCATTATAATATAAAAAATAATAGATGGCGGAAAAGATCTTTTATGTATGGAATATCCTCTGTACAGAATTTGAGTTCGGGGAAAGGCAGTACTGAACTGGCCTAAATTCTGCATTTGTTCTTTCAGATCAGATTGAAAACGGTCAGCACGTTGCTGGCCGAATTCTTCTTCAATATAATCTGCAATGTCTGTGACATCGTAAATTGCTTCCCAGGTTAAAATAATTTTATATTCTTGCATTTCTTCGTGCATCCCTTAATTCTGTGATTTTGCGAAAAGCATCTTCCAGCGGCAATTCACGACCAGCTTCCATATCATCAATTCCCCGGTCTAACATGCGGAGAAGATGATTGTTTTCCTGGTTTTTATCGGTTGTAGGGACTTTTTTTGTTAATTCCATGAAATCACTCCAATCATACGGTTTATAAATAGTGTATGTTGTTCAGAAGTATCTATCCATAGTTTAGCATAGAATGGGCAGCAATACAATTGAATTATTTTGCAGGAGCGTCCGTCAGACCAAGAATTATATATCCGTTGTTGGATTAAGGAAAGATATGAGGCAGGAAATACAGTAAGCGCTTAACTTTCGAGTACCATAGAAAATTAAGCGCTTACTTTACAAATAAAATCAGTTTACAGCCGGTTTTCTAAAAAGATTAAAAATCCCTGTCTGCTCAATCAATCTTGTGATAGTAAAGAAGATAAAGGAATCAATTGGCCACATGATCAGGTTCTTTACCGTACGCATTGGAAGGATTGCCAGGAAGCCCTTTCCGTAGAGCATGTCCAGCCATAAGGTGTTTAACAGGACATTTACGATCAGAACCACTACCAGTTTTGCAATCAGTACACGGCGGAAGGTGAGTTTATGCTTGTAGTAAAAACATCCGTAAATAAATGCCGCGAGCATTGCATTAAAGGTGAAGCCAAAGAAAAATGGTCCATCCGGGCGGATAAAGAATTTCACAATATCCAGCACACCGGCGAACAGGCATCCTGTAACAGGTCCAAACAGATAATCCGCAATCTGATTTGGAATACCGGAAAATCCAATTTTTACATAGGGACCGATGTTGATAGAAGCGACTGAATTTAAGATCAGTGCCAGGGCAGCGAGCATTGCACAGACTGCCAGGGTAGAAGTGGTTTTCAGCTCTTTGGCTGAAGTGAGAAACATGTTCTTTGTTTTCTCCATAAAAAAATTACCTCCTTTTCTTTTTCGCTCACAATAGGAGATAATCTATGGATTCATATTTATCTTCTGTTGCAGCGAGAAGCAATCCACGAACCGCAAGATTTCTCTTTTCGTCCTCCGGCAACTCTCCATCCGGAAGGCACTTTACGCTCATGAACTTACTCTGCATTACTTTACAAGGGACAGTATATAGCAGATTGCTGAAAAAAGCAAGTAAAAAATACGTAAAGTTAGATAAAAATGCGGGCTTCAGGAATACCAATACCTATTGACAATCCTATTTATACCGCGGTGGACGCTGCAATGCGGTAGCGGCCATGGCAGGCGGTGTTTTAAAGCTGCATCCGAAGATCGTGGTGGGAAATGGTGCTATGAATGCTTTCAAAAAATATCGGGGGAAAATTGCTTCTGTGATCATGTCCTACGTAAAAAATATGGAAAATGACTTAAAAAATGCGAGACCGGAACGTGTGTTTATCACCCATTCCGGCTGTGACCGGGAAACAGTAGAGGCGGTGTGGTTTCCAGCCATTGCGGTCTGGGTACGCTTGGCGTTTTGTATATTGCGTTATGATTTTTCAAACACGCTCTAAGGCGGACCGTTTATATCTTGGGAAAAATATGATCCAGATTGCGGCTGCCCATGGAATGACGGTTTACCCATGCGGGGAAGGACAGGAACTGGCTGCTTACGGCGCCGACTGCAGCGGCTGCATGACAAAGCGAACCTACGAGAAAGCACTTCATACCACACTTGCGATCCCGAAGAAACAGCCTCTTCGAAAGGCGTGCGCCTGCTTTATGGGAAATGACATTGGAGCGTATAATACCTGTCTCCATATGTGCAGATACTGCTATGCCAATTACAATTCCAGAACCGTAAAACAAAATTATGCCTTCCACGATCCCGCCTCCTCGACGGGCAGATGGTGCTGGAGTTTAGCTGAAAAGAGGTTGATCGTAAGCTTGAGGGGGCTTGTAAATTCCCCTGGCGATGTTATAATGAAAATGGATTTTTTAACAAGTAAAATCCGGCGCGAGCCAGAGGCGGAGGTTGGCTTCCATAAAATACAAAAAAAGGAGCGAATAAAAAATGGCAAAAGTATTGATCAGCCCTTCCAAATATTTACAGGGCGCAGGAGAAATGAAAAACATCGGAACCTATGCAGCGAACTGCGGAAAGAAAGCCCTGGTTCTGATCAGTAAAGGCGGTTATAAGAGAATTGGAAAAATGATCGAGGACAGCTTTGCGGCAAGCGACTGCGATGTGGTTTTTGATTATTTTAACGGAGAGTGCTGCAATAGCGAGATCAACCGTCTGGTAGAAATTGTGAAAGAAAGCGGCTGTGACCTTACCATCGGTATTGGCGGAGGCAAGATTTTTGATACAGCCAAGGCAGTGGCATACTATGCAAAAACACCGGTGTTTATCTGCCCGACTATTGCTTCCACAGATGCACCATGCAGTGCATTATCCGTTGTATACACAGAGGAAGGCGTTTTTGAAAAATACCTGTTCCTTCCTGCAAATCCAAATCTGGTGCTTATGGACACAGACATTATTGCGAAATCACCTGTTCGCCTCACAGTAGCAGGAATGGGAGATGCCCTTGCAACTTATTTCGAAGCAAGAGCATGCAAACAAAGCGGTGCAGCATCCTGTGCAGGGGGTAAGACCACAGAAGCCGCCATGGCCCTTGCAAAGCTTTGCTTTGATACCCTGATGGAAGAAGGTATAAAAGCCAAAATCGCACTGGAAGCCGGGGTATGCACACCTGCTGTAGAGAAGGTTATTGAGGCAAACACCCTGTTATCCGGAATCGGTTTTGAAAGTGCCGGACTTGCAGGCGCACATGCAATCCACAACGGATTCACTGTTCTGGAAGAGTGCCACCACATGTATCACGGAGAAAAGGTTGCTTTTGGAACTCTCACCCAGCTGGTTCTGGAGAATGTTCCACAGGAAGAATTAGAGGACATCATTTTATGGTGCATCGAAGTAGGCCTTCCAGTCACCTTAAAAGAGCTTGGCGCAGAAAACGTCACAGATGAACAGCTCATGGAAGTAGCTAAAACCGCATGCTCTGAGAACGATACCCTTCACAACATGCCATTTGAAGTAACACCGGAAACGGTATTTGCAGCAATGAAAGCAGCAGATGCATATGGCAGATATTATCTTGGAGAAAACTAAGACTAAATTAACGGAATAATGCAATTGAGGAGATTTTCTGATAAAATGAAAAGAGTAATTACCTATGGAACCTTTGATTTGCTTCACTATGGGCACATTAACCTGCTTCGCAGAGCCAAGGAGTATGGAGACTATCTGATCGTGGGACTTTCCACAGACGAATTCAACTGGAATGAGAAGCAGAAGAAATGCTATTTTTCCTATGAAAAAAGAAAACAGCTGCTGGAAGCCATCCGGTATGTGGATCTTGTGATCCCGGAGGAAAACTGGGAGCAGAAACGGACAGATGTGAAGGAATATCATGTGGACACCTTTGTGATGGGAGATGACTGGAAGGGGAAATTCGATTTCCTCAAGGAGGAAGGCTGCGAAGTGATCTACCTTCCACGCACCCCGGAAATCTCCTCTACACAGATCAAAAATGATCTGAATATGAAGAAAGAAAACGATAACAGATAAGAAAACAAAATGAAACTGCCGCAAATGGGAAATACTATCCCTGGCGGCAGTCTTTTTTGTGCTGGAAAGTGCAGTTTCCTGCCGCAAACATTGACTTTCGTAAAGATTTCTTTATAATATAGTAATGATATGATAAAATTTGGGGACATCTACGTGAGGAAATAAATATGGAAACAAAGATCAATCTGGAAGACTGCTATCTAAATAAGGAAACCATGCAATATTGCTGCTGGAACCAGAATGAGGATGGACAGATTGTATATGAAGAAACACCTGCATTTAATCTGAATGGAACAGACGATATTCTGGCAGATGTGTGCGGGGATAGAAGCGGGAAGGTAAAGGTAACGCTTAAGGAAAAGAAGCTCTCTGATTTTGAGCAGGTAAGGGTGCTTCTTGCCGGGGTAAAAAATCAGGAAATTTATATTCTGCCTGTAACGGATGTACAGAGCGACTGTGAATTTACCATTGATACCAGTATCCTTCTTCCTGCCATGGAATATGGAAGAAATAAAAGCGTGCGAATCCTTCTGGAGACCATAGCAGATGGACAATATTTCCGATATCGTCTGGCTGATAAAGGCCGGGCAAAGCAGGACAAGGATCTGCAGAAAGGGAAAAAAGCCTGGATCTGTGAGCAGGCCTGCTCTGAAAAGCTCCTGTTAACCCAGGAGGGCGCCAAAGACATTGCATACACCCTGTGCGTCTACATGGATCAAAAAGGAAGATGGCTGTTCGGACTTTGCGCCAACTGGCGAATCCACAAAATGACACAGATGTGCCATCTGCGCTATCTTACCATCAATAAGAACCTTCTGAAGCTCAGACTGGTTACAGATGCAGATAAATATGGCTATTTCCCTGACAAGGTCCTGTTTCGATTCAGAAGCAAGCTGGAGGCAGAACGGGAAGCGTACAGCTTTACGATCAGAAAAAACAGACTGAGAAATAATCTGCGCCGCTTTGAGGCAGAGCTGGATCTGGACCAGGTGGAGTGGAAAAGCCTGTACTGGGATGTGCTGGTGGTATTTTTGAATCCGAAAACCGGGGACAGATATGAAGCTTCTGTATCCATGACCAGAAATTACCGCCTATTCACCGCGTTTTTATACAGCGGAAAATATAAAAAAGAAAACGGATTTTTCCTGTATCCCTACAATACGTCATCCAAGAATCTTGCATTCCAGTATCGCGAGGAAGGCGAATATGACAGATGGGACTTCCGTATGAAGGAAATGGTCGCATTTTTCCTTTACCGCCTGTTAAAGCCTTACTGGGACAGCCAGCAGATTCAGCTGGTATATGAGAAATTCTGCATGATGGCCCAGGACAACGGCTACTATTTCTTCAAATACTGCATGGAAAACGGGGAAGAAAAGAGGCAGAAAAATCACATTTATTATGTGATCGATAAGAATGCACCGGACCGTGAGAAGCTGCGTCCGTACAAAAATCGGGTGGTGGATTTCATGAGCATCCGCCATATGATCTACATGCAGGCAGCGAAGCTTCTGGTGAGCACAGACACCCGAAATCATTTGTACGCTATGCGTCAGAGAGGCAGTATCCTGAAGCGCTACCTGAGAAGAAAGGATCTTGTATTTCTCCAGCACGGCGTAACCGCCCTGAAGAAAGTGGATTTCTTCTATGGCAAGGGAAAAGCAGGTTCCTGCAATCTTTTCGTGGTAACCTCTGATTTCGAGAAAGGAATCATAGAGAAATATTTCGGATACGCAGAGGACGAGATCGTAAACAGCGGTTTTGCCAGATGGGATGTGCTGGAGGATAAATCAGAAGGCCTTCGGGAAATCCTGATCATGCCTACCTGGAGATCCTGGCTGGAAAATGCAACGGCAGAGGAATTCAAAAAAAGCGATTATTTCCGGAACTACATGGAGCTTCTGAATTCCAGGCGTTTCCACGATTTCCTGGAAAGGAACGACCTGTGCGCTAATTTTTATCTTCACTCCAAGTTCCGTGAATTTATGCAGGACTTTTCCGTGGAATCCAAGAGAATCCGCCTGATCGCATTTGGGGAAGAGCCTGCCAATGAGCTGATGATGCGCTGCAAAATGCTGGTAACCGACTATTCCAGTGTGTGCTGGGATGTATTTTACCTGGATAAACCTGTTGTATTCTTCCAGTTTGACCGGGAAAAATACGAGGAAGCACACGGAAGCTATTTGGATATGAGTAAGGAATTATTCGGAGAGTGTGCGGACAATGTGGACGGGCTTCTTACTTATATGGAAGAATGCGCAGCCGGTCATTTCGTGATCAAACCCCAGTACGATGCTATGCGCACTAACTTCTACAAATATTTTGACGATCAGAACAGCAGGCGAATCTGCGATGCCATTGTGGAAAAATGGGGCAAAAAGAAGGAAGAAGAGAAAGCAGATGAGCAGGAATAACGGCGGGACAGGGAGCAGCAGAAGGATTAGGAAAACCAGCGAAGCTGGTAACGGCAGAAGAATGCAAAGCAACAGCGAATGTAGTGGGAATCGAATTATTACTGTGACAAGGCTGAAATTAAAAGGCTCTGATTTTACGGTATATGCGCAGGCGGGCAAAGCTTTGAAAATTGAGAAAGCAGTGCTGAAATCCCGAAATATTGTCCGACCGGCAGAATATCCGCTGGAATATGAGTTGCTTCCGAAAGGAAAAGAAAGGCATTTTTCAGGAAGGCATCAGTTTTCAGAAGAGCAGCAGGCCTCTGGCAGGCAGCCGTTTCAGATCCGGATCTGGGGCAGCACAGGGAATATGACTTTATGGGAGGGTGACTGGGATGTGTATCTTTACACCGAAGAGGGAGAAATTTTGCCTGTAATTCTGGATGGGGTCACACGGCTGAAGCTTCTCTTTGGAAATTACGAGATTCCAAAGGGGAATCATATTTTATTTCCAATGGCAAGTACGAATCATATGCTTACGCTCCATGATCGGCTTCGGGCCTCATACGACAGTACCGCTACGGCAGTGAAAGAGAATGTCATCTATCTGTTTTACATGCTCACAAAGCCAGTGTGGAACAGGAAAAAAATATGGGTGATTTATGAGAAATACTGTACAGAAGCCCAGGATAACGGTTCCTATTTTTTCAAATACTGTATGGAAAATCTTCCGGAAAAAGAAAAAAAGCATATTTATTTCATTCTGGACAAGAAGTCACTCCAGTGGCCGCAGATGAAAAAATATGGCCGGAATCTGGTTCCTTTTATGAGTGCAAGACATATGTTGTACATGTTGGCAGCCCGGATTTATGTGGCTTCAGATGCCAGAAATCATGGATTTGCGTGGAAGCCTAAGCCTAATATTATTACCAGGCAGATTAGTCAGAAGAAAATGCTGTTTTTGCAGCACGGCGTAACTGCCCTGAAACGGGTAGACAAACTATTCGGAAAAAACGGTTCCGCCCCTATGACCTATTTTGCCGTCACCTCAGAGTTTGAGCAGAAGATCGTCACAGAGAACTTCGGATATGCCAAAGAAAACGTGCCTATTCTTGGCTTTACTAGATGGGATGTCCTGGAAAATAAAGCCAGACCAGATGAGAAAAACATCCTGATCATGCCCACCTGGCGCCCCTGGCTGGAAGAGCAGTCCGATGAAGTATTCCGGGAAAGTGAGTACTGCAGACGGTACCGACAGCTGCTGGAAAATCCAGAATTGGGAGCATTCCTGCGGGAAAACAATGTGAAGATCATTTTCCACATTCATCCCAAAATGAAGGAATTCCTGGAAGCATTTCAAACAGAAAATGACCAGGTAAAGCTGATCGTCCAGGGCAGCCAGCCCTTAAACGAGCTGATCATGAAATGCTCCATGCTGATCACCGACTATTCCAGTGTGAGCTGGGACGTCCACTATCTGGCTAAGCCGGTTCTGTTCTATCAGTTTGACTATGACCTGTATCAGCAGGCAAATGGAAGCTATATTGATATGACCAGGGACTTATTCGGAGACAGATGTCTGGATCAGGAATGCCTCGTAAAGAATATAAAAGAATATATAGAAAATAATTTTAAGGAAAAAGAAAGGTATGCACAGATGCGAAAGGAGCATTTTGCATACACAGATCATAACAACAGCAGGCGTACTCTGGAATTTCTGAAGTCCAGAGGCTGCTGAGGGAAAGGAAAAGAAATGAGCGAATTACCAAACAGCTCAAAAGAGCGAAAGAAATATCTGGATGCAGCAAAAGGCTGGGGAATCACAATGGTGGTGTTTGGGCATATTACTTCTCTGGGAAATCCCATAGACCTATGGTTTGCAGCATACAAAATCCCCATATTTTTCATTGTTTCCGGCTACCTGCTCTGCATGCGCCAGTCATTTCGCAAGATGAGTGCCAGCCAGTATATATGGAAGCATTTCAAAAGTCTTATGATTCCATATTTTGGATACAGTGCCATTGTAATGCTGTATAATATGCTGGTTTGCCTTATGAAAGGCACCGGACGCGCACAGATGTATTCGAAATTTGTGTACCAGGCCTACACCACACTGAGCCTGAGAGGAATCAGTGCTCTGTGGTTCCTGCCGGCTTTGTTTTTTGCGCAGGTGATCTTTATCCTGGTAATGAAAGCAAAGAGCAATCTTGTGCGGATCGCCAGCGGAATCCTGTCTGTGGTTATCACGGTGTACACTTCAGACACTCTGCTTCCAATGCTGAAGGCCATGCTCACCGAAAGACAGTACAAAATCGTGTCATTTCCCATCCTGGCAGTGAGTAAGGGAATTCTGGGATTCTGGTTTATCGGGGCAGGGTATCTCTGCTTTATGCTTTTTAGCAAAATCAAAGAGAGAAATCTGCGATTTGTCATCGGTGCGGTGATGTTCGTGGCCACTATTTTCCTGTCGCAGAGAAACCTTCATGTAGACATCAACCTGCTTCGAATCGGAGACAGTCATCTGATGTTTTACATAAACGGAATTCTTGGCTCCATGGGAACCATTCTGGTTCTGGAATATCTGGAGAAATGGTGGAAGATGACTTATCTGGAATTTGCGGGAAAAAATTCCCTGATCATTATGGCAACCCATGGAACCCTGGGCTTCAAAGTCCTTGTGATCAAAGGATGGAAGGCAATCTACACCCTGTCAGAGACTGCAGGACCAAGATATTATCTGGAATGTACCGGCATTCTGGCAGAGCTGATGCTCATAGAATGCGGTGTAGTTTCCATTATCAATCAATATTTTCCATGGCTTACAGGGAAATTTAAGAAAAAAACTAAAAGAGGAAGCATACATGGGGAAACTGAAAAGCCTTTTGAAGGCAGAGCTGGTCAGTCATAGGGTTACGAAAAAGCCAGACCCGGGAATCTGGATTTTTTCATCTACAGACAACGCACATTACAATTACAATTCCCGCTATCTGTTTGAATATGTAAAGGATAACCTTCCGGAGATTACACCCTATTTTGTGATCAATGATGAGAAGCTAAGAAAAAAGCTTGGTGATAAGTACGGCAAACAATATTTTATAGAGACTTGCTCCATTGAGGGTATGAAAAAGGCTCTGTCAGCAGGCGTATGGTTTACCTCAGCAGGACTTCCTGTTTACGGCACAGGCCTTGGGAAAAACAGGACAATTGTAAACCTGTGGCACGGGATCCCTCTGAAAAAAATCGCATTGATGGACCCTAATCTTTCCCGCCTTGCCAGAATCTATTTTAAGAAAATTTTTACAGAAAATTATACCTTTGTGCTGACCTGCTCAAGCCGGCTGATTCCTGTGATGGCAGAAAGCTTTCAGATTTCACCGGACAAGATAAAGGTCTGGGGACAGCCAAGAAATGATGTGCTCTTTACAAAGACAGATAAAGAGAAGGTATTGGGAAGCATATATCCTGATCTTCCATCCTGCAAAAAGGCTATCCTCTATGCTCCAACTTTCCGGGACTACGGTGTGACAAGCCTGTTTCCTTTCAAAGATTATGACAAAAAAGCACTGGATGCATTTTTGGAAAAGGAGGACGCCGTTATTTTCCTTCGCACTCACATCAGCGAGCAGGGAAATGCAGGCCCCTATCTATCTGACCGGGTAAGATATCTGGGCAATGAACAGGCTGAAGACATTATGGATATAGCCGATATGTTTGATATTCTGATTACCGATTATTCCAGCATTTACATTGACTATCTGCTTCTTGACAGGCCGCTGATTTTCCTTCCCTATGACAAGGAGCAGTATTTAAAGGGCCGTGGAATGAACTTTGAGTACGATAAGGTGACACCTGGCGCAAAGCCGGACAGCCAGCAAAAATTTATAGATGCCATAGCAGAGATCTGTCATGGAAGAGACCGCTATCAGCAGGAGCGGCAAAAATGCAATCTGTTTTTCAATGAGATCCAACAGCCCTGTATGAAAAATATCTGTGATGAGGTAAAAAAGCATGTCGGCATGGACTAAAATAAAGAAAAAACTAAAAAGCGGCACCTGGTATCCCTTTTACAATACCTTTTATGAGAAAACCAGGATCGATCCACACCTGATTTTGCTGGAATCGAGAAGCGGCAGAGGCATGGAAAGCAATATTTTTGCAATTCTGCGGGAGCTGAACCGGGAAGAATATAAGAACTATACCATTGCTTTGGCCTGCCGCAGCGACTACAGAGATTCTGTGGAAAAAAAGCTGCAGCACTATGGATTAAGGGTAGATCATCTGGTGAAGTTTGGAAGCATTTTTTATTATCGAATGCTTTCCAAAGCCAGATTTCTCATCAATGACTCTACGTTTCCGGGACGCTTTATTAAAAAGGATGGACAGATCTATCTGAATGTGTGGCACGGAACTCCTCTGAAATGCATGGGAAGAGACAACCTGGAGGAGCGCTACAGCATGGGAAATGTTATGCGAAATCTTCTGATGTCCGATTACCTGCTTTTTTCCAATGTGTTTATGGAGGAAAAAATGCGGGGAGCCTACATGCTGGATAATCTGTATCAGGGGCAGTTTATTCATGAATGCTACCCAAGAAATGAGATCTTTTTCCATCCGGATAAGGGAGAAGCCCTGAAAAAGAAATTCGGCTTCGGGAACCTGCAGGTATCTGTCTACATGCCCACCTTCCGGGGAAAGGCAGATGCAGTTGATAGTAAGGATTCTGTAAAGGAAATGCAGGGCTATCTGGATGTTCTTGACCGGTGTCTGGATGAAGATCAGCTGCTTCTTGTTAAGCTTCACCCCTTTGTGGGAAATGGGCTGAACCTGTCCGGTTATCAGCACATTCAGAAATTTCCGGAGGGCTATGATACCTATGAGGTTCTGAATATGTGTGATGTGCTGATCACCGATTATTCCAGTGTTATGTATGACTTTGCCAACTCCGGTAAAAAGATTATCCTGTTTGCTTATGATATTGAGGATTATGCAGGAAGCAGGGGCATGTACGAGGACATCAGGACCTATCCTTTTCCTTTGGTGCGCACGCCAAAAGAGGTGGCAGACCTGTTAAAAACACCTGTCAAAGAGCTTGATGAAGCCTTCCGGAAGAAGTACGGAACCTATGAACAGGGAAGCGGAATCCGAAACCTCTGCCATCATGTGATCCTTGGAGAAAACCTCTGCCACACTGCCTCTGCCAGTGGAAATCAAAAGAAAAACGTACTGATCTATGCAGGAGATTTCCAACAGAATGGAATCACCACCTCCTTTTTAAATTTGATGAAGGAGCTTGATCAGGAAAAATACAACTATTTTGTTTCCTACCGCATGAATTCCCTTAAGGAAGCACCCTGGCGGCTAGATTGCCTGCCTCATCAGGCTAATGTGTATCCTCTTGGAAGCGAAATGAATATGGATGTGATTACTGCTATCTGTCAGGGACTTTACATGAAGCTGGGAATCCGCACAAAAAGACTTACACATGCCTATGCAAGAGAATGGAAAAAGCATTTCGGCAATTCCAGGTTTCAGGCAGTTCTTCACTTTAATGGTTACGAAAATTATATAATTTCCATGTTTGAGCAGGCACCCTTTTCCAGAACCATCTGGGTGCACAATGACATGGAAAAAGAAATAGAGAGAAAGAAAAACCCAAATAAATATGTACTTCATGACGCTTATGCCTCCTATGATCATGTGGCAGCAGTAAGCCGTGATCTTACAAAGGCTGTGGAAGCCATTGGCGGGCGAAGGGATAACATTACCGTCATTCCCAACTGCCAGGATTACGAAGGAATCAAAAGGCGGTCCGGGGAAGCCATCTGCTTTGACCAGGAAACCAAATGTACCGTTTCCCTTAAGAAGCTTCAGGAGGTGCTAAATGGCAGCGACCAAAAATTTATCAATATCGGACGCTTTTCCCAGGAAAAGCAGCACAGCCGTCTGATCCAGGCCTTTGAGCTTTTCTGGAAGAAAAACAAAAATACATGGCTGATTATAATCGGCGGAGCGGGAAATCTCTATGAACAGACCTGCCAGCTGGCGAAAAACAGCGCTGCCGGCAGCCATATTATTCTGATTCGAAGTATACGAAATCCTATGCCCATATTGAAGGCAAGTGATCTGCTGGTTTTATCCTCAGATTATGAAGGCCTTCCTGTAGTCCTGTTTGAGGCAGCAGTACTGGGGGTTCCCTTTGTGGCAACAAATGTCCCGGGAGCACGCTGCTTTTGTGAGGACTATGGCGGAATGCTGACAGAGCCCTCTGTCTTGGGTGTTTTGAAAGGTATGGAGGCCTTTGAAAGGGGAGAATGCAAGGCACCAAAGATTGATTGCAGGGAAAACAACCGAAAATCCCTGGAGCTGTTTGAAACCCTTCTGCAGAATGATTTTCAAACTTTATTATGAGAGGAAAGTAAATGACTGAAAAACAGCAATATCTTCTGAAATTGTTTCGGGAGATTGACGAAATGTGTAAAAAGCATAACCTGAGATATGTAATGGCCGGAGGCAGTCTCATCGGTGTGGCGCGAAACGAAGGCTTTATCCCCTGGGATGACGATGTGGATATCTATATGCCAAGAGATGACTGGGACAAGCTGGTGGAGCTATCCGACCAGGTGCTTCCTCCAAACCGTGCGTTCCAGTGTGTGGACGTGGACAGAAACTATACCAACACGTTCCCAAGGTATGCCTCTACAGACACCTGTGCCATTCACAGACACCAGATTATCGGAAAGGACAAGGCAGGAGAGATCATTGACGTACTGACTCTGGACCCTATTCCGGATGACGACAGGGAATACGAAAAATACAGAACACACCTGATGATCTATTCAGATCTGATCAACATAGCAGTGGTGTACGGAAACCGTTACGAGGTACCGGTTCATCTGTATCTGAAATATCTTTTTTCCTATCTCTTCCTTGGAAAAGAGAGAACCTTGAAAAAGCTGGAGAAAATCATGTTTTCGTACAAAGAAGAGGAATGCAGCCGCTATGCAATGCGCTGGGGCGGCTGCCCCTTCCTGTTTGATAAGGACATGATGTTCCCTGTTAAATACGGCAGATTTGAGGGCGTAGATGTAATGATCCCCAATAAAGTCAGTGATTACCTGATCTGGCATTACGGGGATGAATGGTCCTACATTCCCCCTCACGGGGAAAGAGAATCTCATGACGCAGTGGAATGTCACCATATGAATTATGAGGAATTCCGAAAAGAATATATGCCTAAGCTGGATACCTTCCGTCTGCGAAAAGATGCGGTGTTCCGCAAGCTTTACTACATGGCCACTGCAAAACGCTCCCACAGGCTCATACGCAAAAGACAGGAGCTGTTAGGGGAGGCTACTGCCCAGGATCTGATGAACAGGCTGGAGCAAAAGAAGGTTTCTCTGGAAGCTCTTCTGGAAAAAAGAGATTTCCATACTCTGAACCAGATTTTCGGAGATTACTTCCGGGTGCAGCTTAGCGCAGATTTTATCGGAAGAGAAGAATTTGTGCATATTTATAATTTCTATCATCCGGTTCTGATTGATATAAAGGAAGAGGTTTTTATGGCAGCTATGCTGACCCTTCTTTATTCCGAGAAGGTGTCCAAAGCATACAGAATGCTCAGAGTCCGGGAAAAGCTGCAGGGGCTTTCTCCTGCCATGGAGGCACTTTTACAGGATATTCTTACCTTCAGAAGTGCGGCCTGCCATTACGAATTTGGTGAAAACAGACCAGCAGAGTGGGAAATGGATCAGCTTCTGGAAAAATATCCGGACAATCCTTCCTTTCTGAAGTTTAAGATCCGCTTTCTGATGGAAAGGGCAAAGAAAGAGAAGCCTTCAGAAGAAGCGGAAGAATTTCTTTCCCATTGTCTGGAGCTGTTTCCTGAGGATGGATATTTCCTGAAATACAAGGGAGACCTGCTGTGGCTGCAGGGAAAATGCCGTGAGGCACTTGATGTGTATGTGGCTGTGAGAAGCAAAACCACCAACGGAATGACTCAGCTGGAGCTGGATAAATTCCTGAAAGAACATAAAATGTCTGCTATGGGAACCTGCAAAAGCCTGGTAGAAAAGGGAAACGTACAAGAAGCAGTGGAGCTTGCCGCATTGTGGAAGCAGCTTTTGCCGGAGGATGAGAGCATTGACGGATATTTCTGCCTGATGAAGCTGGAAGGCCTGAACAGACCGGAGGAAATCCGGGAATTCCTGAAAGATATAAAAGAAAAGCTTTTGCAGGGAAAATCAGAAAAAACAGGAAAGCTTAAAATCGAAAATATGGTTTACCTGGATATATGCGCATACGGAGCAGAAAAGCTTGGATTTTCCAGAAAACTGGCTAAGCTTGGTACAGAACTGCTTTATACAGAGGATATGCAGAAGCTGGAAGAGCTTCTTTCTCAAGCCCTGGAGCAGGCAAGTAAAGAGGAATGTAAGCCTGCAGCTTTTCTTATAGCAGGAGATATTCTTTACAAACAGGGAAAAACCTGTGAGGCCTTTTCTTATTACAGAAAGGCACTGAAAAAAGACGCCCCTGAATATGTCCGCATAGAAGGAGCAGACAGGGTACTGAAGGATTTGAAGGACGGAAGCAGCTATATCCGCTCCTTTGGAAGAAAGCAGGACCTCACGGAATTTCTGGATGCATGGCTTGGCAAATACGAAAGCCTGGAGGAAATTAAAGAACTGTTAAAGGCGATTGTCTGAGGAAAGGAAAACAGGTACATTGAACAAAGAACAGCAGGTGCTGCTTTCTCTTCTTGAAGAAGTGGACAGGCTTTGCACGAAAAATAAAATTGAATACTATCTGGCACCACGTCTGGCGGTACACGCAGTGTATGGGGACGAGATGCCAAAAAGCCCTCTGGCAGGAGGAATTTTGATGAAGCTGTCTGATATGGAGCGGTTTCGCCTTGCATACCTTAAGGAAGAAAGGAAGGACAGAGCCCTGGAATCCATGTATGAGAATAAGCGCTTTCCCGGATTTTTCCTTCGGTATGAGGACAAAAATTCCCTGTGCTTTCGAATGGACGAGGGACGAAATTACGAATATCCGGGAATCGGGATCGACATTTATCCCCTTAGAGGAAAGGAAAGCTCCAGGAAGCTCCATTTGTGGCTGCGCTGCCTGGAAATGGGCTGGATCCAGTTCTGCGACGGGCGTTCCCAGAAATTTACCTGGAAGGAGAAGCTGTGCAAGCTTCCTGTGGCAATTCTTATGGTTGGCGGAAGAGACAGGCTTTCCAAATATCTGTACCAAAAGCTTTATGAAAACCAGAAGGAATGTAAGGGAAAAGACTACGTAGTCCGTCTCAAGGGCGCTACCTTGTATTACCCGAAAAAAATATTTGAAAAAACCAGAAGAGTAGAGCTGGAGGGAGTATCCTTAAATGTGCCTGATGCAGTGGATCCCTATCTGAAAATCTGGTTTGGAAAGGGCTACATGAATAAGCTGACGGAGCCCTATATTCCCTCTATGACAGTTATCACAAGCACCAATATTCCCTGCCAGGAGTTTCTTGCCAAGTATTCCGGGCAGGTTAAGACCCTTGTAAAGGAAAGAAGGGATCAATACAACAAGGATAGAAAAGGGCGAAAATCCCGTGAATATCTGGACTGGTCCTGGAATTATGTGAAGCTGAAGGGCGAAGGGGTGAATCTGGCAGAGGTTTACACGCGAAAAAAGGAATATCTTCTCAACCTTATGGAAAACAGGGATTACCCCAGGCTGTCAGAGGAATTGAAGGACTATGACAAAATAATGAAGAAATATCTGGAAGCCGGTGAGCTTTATGCGCCGGATCAGGAGATTTTTCAGATTTATTTACAGCTTCTTTTGGCTACAGGTAAAAAGAGCTTGCTAAATAAGATTAAAAAATTTAGCTGATATAGAAGCGAAAGCTCCCACTGACAGATCGCGAAGCGACTGCGTTTATGAGCAAGTAGCGAAGCGGACCTGGAATGTCCGCTTTAAACATCCCCGGATGGGAGGACGAAATGTCGAAAAAGCATGGAAGTCCCCGAATATCCGGGGCTTTTTTTGCCCAAAATGCGCTTTGTGATTAAAAAGCTGAGGAATGTGCAAATCCGTCCTATTTTGGCTTTGTCCTGTTATAATAAAGCTTGTCACAAATCTGGAGGGAAAAATGAGAAAAAAGAGAACTTCTGTTGTTCATCGGATCTGCACTCTGGTCGGATCCCTCTTCTGTTTCATTCTGATTCCACTTCTGCTTATCAACTGTACCCTTATTATCAAAAGCATTACAAACAAAAATGAGGTGCCGGATATTGGCGGAATATTTCCCATGGTTATCCTGACAGATAGTATGAATCCCCAGCTGGCTTCCGGAGATCTGGTGATCTGCCGCAAAGTAAATGCCAAAAATATAAAGACAGGGGATGTAATCTGTTTCTATGACCCTGAGGGAAACGGGACGGCTACCGTTACACACAGAGTGACAGAAATCATTACAGATGAGACAGGCGCCCTTGCCTGGAAAACAAAAGGCGACGCCAACAATACAGAAGATGAAAAGCCGGTAAGAAGCGAAAATCTGGCAGGGATTTACTGCTGGCGGCTTCCCGGACTTGGAAATACGGCAATGTTTATGCAGAGAACAAAGGGAATACTGTTATGTGTGGTTTGTCCTTTGCTTTTGATGGCAGCTTATGACAAAAGCTGTGATTTGAGACAGAAAAAAGAGAAGGAAAAAAGTACAGAAGCATTGCTGGCAGAACTGGATGTCCTGCGGGCAGAACGAGAAGAAAAGTCAGGATTGAAGGGAGAATGCAAATTATGATGAAAAACAAAGCAATGCGGATTGCAGCAGGAGCCGGTGTGACCACTTTATTGACCATGAGCGTGATTTCAGGATCGTTTGCCAAGTATATTACAAGCGGAACCGGCACAGATAGTGCCAGAGCGGCGAAATTCGGAGTGACTGTCACTGCAAACGGGACGATGTTTGCAAGTGAGTATGCAACTGATGATGAGGCAGTTGGAACTATTGCGAAATCAGTTATAAGTAGTGGCGGAGAGGATGACCACGTAGTTGCACCGGGGACCAAAGGGGAACTGCTGAATGCCACGATTACCGGAAAGCCGGAGGTTGCGGTGAAGGTATCCTATGAGCCCACACTGACTTTAAATGGGTGGGAGTATACAGATGAGGGGAGTGCATCGTCGGAATATTTTCCAATTATTTTCAAGGTTGGGGATAAAAAATACGGCATTACAGGAATGAAGGATTCAACGGGGGCTAAGATTACAAATGGAAGTGCTAATGTGGAAGCCCTTAAAACTGCTGTGGAAAATGCAATCAGGGCATATTCTAAAAATTATGCTGCAAACACAGATTTGGCGTTGGTTGCCCCAGATTATGTGAATGTCTCCTGGGAGTGGGCATACAACGGAAACAGCGATGAGAAGGATACATATCTCGGCAATCAGGCAGCAGCGAACAAAGCCTCCACAGTGGAACTGAGCATGAAAACAACGGTAACTCAGATTGACTAAACGAAAATTCCTGCTCCTGTTGTGCATGCTTCTTCTGCTTCCCTGGTGGAATAAAAATCCCAGAGAAAATATGCGTCATGGGAATGTTATCTGCCTTACAGAAGGAAAAAACATAAATGCAAGGAGCAAATCTGCAGTCAGGGAGGGCATTCTTGAAAACAGTGAGACGGTAAAGGAAGATGGGAGTGCAAAGGCTGCAGAAGGGCTTCAGACCTGGGATGAACGGCAGATCTGGACAACAGATACTGCTGTTCGGATCTTTCAGACTGAAGACAAAAACCAGGCAGGGGAGCTTACCGTGCAAAGCGAAAGCCAGGACAAGGTAATTGCCCCCGGAACCAGCGGAGCCTACACCTTTTTTCTTCAAAACACGGGAAAAACAAAAATGGATTATAAGGTTTGGCTGAAAGCCGGTTGGGACATGGAAGCACTTAAAAGTCCCCTTGAACTAAGGCTGTCTGGGGAAAGGGGATGGCTTTTGGGAAGTCAGGATGGGTGGAGCAGTCCGGAGCAGATGGACAGAGTTCTTCAGGAAGGCTCTCTTCTTTCCGGAGAAAAGAAGAAATACATCCTTTACTGGCGATGGGCTTACGAGCGCGGGAAAGATGAAGAGGACACCTTCTTTGGAAACAAAGCAGAGGACACCCTTCATACCATTGTAATCCATACAGAAGCCGCCCAGAGCATTTCCGGCAATACAGGAGAAGGGGAGCCTGAAAAGAAAAGCAGCGAGAACAGTGAACAAACCGAACACAGGAATTCTGTGAAAACAGCAGATCACATGTCACCTGGAAGCTGGCTTACAGCATTAGTATTTACCGCACCTGTTATCACCATGTGCATAATCCTTATATGGTTTCGAAAGAGGCGCAGCTATGATAGAAAACAATAACAATAATCACAAAAAAAGAAAACTGCGTCTGGATATAGCTGGCTTTTTGCGGCTGACATTGTCACTGCCACGTATAATACGGCTTCCGTCACTGACGCTGCCACTTATGGCGCTTCTGTCTATTATGCTTTTGCTGGTGGCGCTTCCCACAGATATTTACGCCAAATACATTTTGCTGGCTGTTGAGGATTCCAACATGAAGGTGGCAGGATTTGAGCATAAGGTGTCCATCTGCCCGGAAGGAGAGCTTCCAGAGACATGGGCACCTGGCAGCCAGGCCATATATTCCATTCTGGTATCCAATCAAAGCACCAATGGCATCAGCCAGACCAGCCAGACTTATAGTATAGAGGTTGTTACCGCAGGGACGCTCCCTCTGTGCTGCACTCTTTTGGAAGAAAGTGAATGGGAAGGAAGCTGGAAGGAAATAGCATCATTTCAGGAAAGCCCCCAGGAGAAAACCCACATTTTTCAGACAGATAAAATGCTGCTTCCAGAAGGCTGCCCCACAGAGCATGAATACCGATTGATGGTTTCGTGGGAGGATGCCTGCCAGTGGGAACCTATGGACACGGAGGACTTTATCAGGATCAATGTGAATATGGAGCAGAAGGATTGAGAAACAGTAAGGTAAAACCCGTGAAAAAATTTTACTTTGTAAAACGGCAGGTACCATGCGCAGCTTTTCTTCTGGCAATGGGAGCTGGCATATTTTTTACCTGCAAGCTTCAAACTGTTTGCGCAAAATACCAGTACCAGGAATCCCGGATTGATATCATACATTCAGCTAAAATAGGAAATGACAGCACTACGGACACAGTGCAGAACGCCGACATAGTGCAGGCTGCCGACACTGCGCAGAATGCTGACATAGTGCAGGACGCCGACACTGCGCAGAATGCAGATATGCTGCAGAGCACCGATGTAATTCAGCCATCAGATTTTAGAGAGACACCTGCAGCCTTCTTCGATGGAACCACCTTGGAGAAAGAAGACATGGTGGATTACGGATTTGTTTCAGAAGTAGATGAAATTCCAACCAGTCCGTTCCATGACTAGTGTGTCGACAAGTTGATTCTTGTAACAATCTTGCAGGATAAATTTTTTATTTCAAGGCGGAGGAAGGAGGCGTAGCGGTGGCTACGGCGACCGACGACAACGCAGAAATAAGAAATTTAGACGCAAGATTGTTCTAGAAATCAACTTGTCGGCACACTAGGAATGGGATTAAAATCAGACTGCGTTCATGAGCAAGTAGCGAATCGGATTGCGAATGTCCGCTTTACTAACAAAAGTTTTAACGATGTTTAACATTGGTAATACATAAAATTTAACATAAGCTTCTATAATTATTTACAAGAACAAAGAGAAATGTGGATGTTAGTTAAGGAGGCTTTTGTTATGAAAAAGGCATTGGCAAAAATACAGAAAACAGAGATCAATACTTATATAGATGAGTTTGTAAAAGCAAGACAGAAATACTTCACCGTTGGTCAGGAGTGGCTTGAAGCGAAGGTTACAGATGAGAAAATATACGTCCAGATTGACCGGAAACAGCTGGAAGAAGAGCTGGATGACATGATAAAAATAAGCCTGCAGTTTGGCCGGGTACTTCCGCTGGAAATGAAGATTCAGGTACGCAAGGTTGCCGGCGGAGCAGAAATCAGCTACATGGACAATGGTGCCGGAAGCTGGAGATGCGGCCGGATCTATGCTCCGGAGAAAGCCGGAAGAGCAGCTTCCCCGGAAAAAAGATGGGGCGTACAGATTGCATAAGGTGATAGTAAAATAAACAAACGGATATGTTTTTATTGCATTTTCCCCTGTATTCTTTTACAATCATAAGTAGAATAAATAAGGAAAAAGGAAAACGGAGCTGGAAAATGGATTTAAAAAACAGAACACTTTCAAATTTTGCAGAGCTTGTGGAAACAGGTGAGTGTAAAAATTTCAAAGGAAGATTAAAGGTTGGTGTGGACCTTGGAACTGCCAATACAGTTCTGGCTGTTGTAGATACTTCAAACCGCCCGATAGCTGGAATTTCTGCACCCTCCCATGCCATTCAGGACGGAGTGATCGTAAACTATTATGAATGTGTACAGCTGGTAACCAGGCTGAAGGAGACACTGGAGGAGCGGCTTGGCACAGAGCTTACTTATGCAGCTGCCGCAATTCCTCCCGGTGTATCAGAGGGGAGCGTTAAGAGCATAGGCTATGTGCTGGAGGGCGCCGGCTTTGAGGTGACTAATATTGTAGATGAACCAACTGCCGCAGCGGCTGTACTTAAGATTCGTGACGGAGCGGTTGTGGATGTTGGCGGCGGTACAACAGGAATCAGCATTCTGAAGGATGGGAAAGTCATTTATACAGATGATGAGGCCACTGGTGGAACCCATATGACGATGACGGTTGCAGGACATTATCGTATTTCCTATGAAGAAGCGGAGCTGCTAAAAAGACAGCCGGATAAGCAGGATGAAATTTTCCCTGTAATTAAAGCTACGGTGGAGAAGATGGCTCTGATCACAGAAAAATTCCTCAAAGGATATGAGGTTCCGGCTATTTACGTTGTAGGCGGCTCTTCCATGTTCCGGGAATTTACATCCGTATTTGAGAAGCATCTGAAGCTTCCCGTTTATCAGCCGGTGCATCCACTTCTTGTTACGCCTCTTGGAATTGCCTATTGCTGTGAGCTGCCTAAGCTATCTCCGAAAAAAGACAACAAAATATAAAGGAGCAGCAGGCTATTGTAAAAAAGGATTGGTCAGTCAAAAAACTGATCAATCCTTTTCTTGTCATTTCCAAAAACTCTAACTCTATGACTATTAAATATTCAACAGATCACTGAATACCTTAAGGGCACCATCTGTATTATGCGCAAGGACACGCTTAGCGAGAACCTTACCAAGCTGAACACCCTCCTGGTCAAAGCTGTTCAGGTTCCATACAAAGCCCTGGAACATGATCTTATTCTCAAAGTGAGCAAGAAGAGCACCAAGGGAGGCAGGTGTAAGCTCATCACCGATGATAATGCTGGATGGACGTTTGCCCTTGAAGTTCTTATTCAGGTTCTCATCTTCTTTGCCGCAGGCAAATGCAATGATCTGAGCAGCAACATTGGCGCAAAGCTTCTGCTGGCTGGTGCTGTTCTCAATGTCAACATCTACTCCAAGCTGGCTCTTCTTAAAGCCGATGAACTGAAGCGGAATGATATCAGAGCCCTGGTGGAGCAGCTGATAGAAGGAATGCTGTCCGTTGGTTCCTGGCTCACCGAAGATAACTGGGCCGGTTACATAGTTTACCGGCTCACTGAAGCGGTTTACGGTTTTACCATTGGACTCCATATCACACTGCTGAAGATGTGCAGGGAAACGGCTTAATGCCTGTGAATATGGAAGAACAGCTGTGGAAGGATATCCCTGAACATTTCTCTCGTAGATGCCGATCAGAGCGTCCAGCATATCCGGGTTCTTCATAAGGTCACGGTTAGTTGCAAGCTGATCCTCAGCTGCAGCACCGTCCAGAAGCTGTGCAAATACCTCCGGTCCGAATGCAAGGGAAAGGATTGCACCGCCTACGGCTGAAACAGAAGAGTAACGTCCGCCGATGTAATCATCCATAAAGATTGCGGTAAGGTAATCCTCACTCTTTGCAAGAGGAGAGGTCTCGCTTGTAACTGCAAGCATATGCTTGGAAGGATTCAGACCTGCCTTAGTCAGGGCATCCTTAACAAATGCTTCGTTAGTCAGAGTCTCAAGAGTTGTACCGGATTTGGATACAACGATAAATAAGGAATGTGCAAGGTCAACAGAAGCAAGAACAGCAGCTGCATCATCAGGATCTACGTTGCTGATGAATCTGGCTTCCATCTTGAATGTGTTGTTTGCCTTAGCCCAGTTCTCAAGTGCAATGTAAAGAGCACGAGGACCAAGGTCACTTCCGCCGATACCGATCTGAACAACAGTGGTGAACTTCTCCCTAGCCTCGTTTGTGATCTCACCGGCATGAACCTTGTTTGCAAAATCAGCAGCCTTCTTCTGCTGTGCAACGTAGAATTCACGCTTGTCTACACCATCTACAACAACCGGATTGCCCAGCTGTCTGCGTGCCAGGTGATGAAGGACCATACGGTTCTCACCTGTATTAATCACAGCTCCATTATATAATTCCTCAAATTTGTCAATCAGCTGTGCCTCGTCAGCAAGCTGTGCAAGAGCGGATAAAACAGTCTCGTCTACTTCCTTGGCTGCATAGTTGTAATTCAGCCCAGCTGCCATTGGTGTACTATAATCAGCTACACGCTTGCCACCCTCTTCACCGGACAGAGCAGCTGCAATGTCCACATGATTCTTAAGACTGCAAAGCTTGTCAAAAGAAGCCAGTGTGTCAAGATTTTTCCATGTTGCCATAATATAATTCCTCCTTTAAATGGTTGAGACAACGTTGTCTCGTCAGAGTCTCATGGCGAAACCCATATCGGCTTTATTATACTGAAAAAAAACAGGAATTTCAATCCATGGTTTAAGATTCGTGAAAAAATAACATTGTTCCGGGAAAATTGATGAGAAATATGAAAAAAAGAACATTAAAGCGTGTTTGAAAAAGGCTTTCTGTAAGATGTACCGGCAAATAAAAGCTCTCCCGGGAAACAATCATTTCCCGGGAGAGTGCTGCAGTTTAAATAAGAAATAGGAAGCTTACTCCTGTGTAATTCCGGTTACTTCATATCCTGCATCTGTGATTACCTGGCGAAGCTTAGCTTCATCTACTTTTTCCGGAGCTGTGAAGACTGTGGTTCCTGCCTCATGGGAGGAAACAACATTTTGTACGCCAAATGCAGCCTCAACGGCTTTGTTTACGTGTGCCTCGCAATGTCCGCACATCATTCCTGTTACGTTAACTGTTACTTTGATCATAGTAGTGTTCTCCTTTTTGCTTGTATTATTAATATTGTTGCTTACAGTATGATTATTAATATTGCTGCTTACATTATGAACCTTAAACAGATTCAGTCGCAGGGCATTGGTTACCACGCAGAAGCTGGAAAGGCTCATGGCAGCGGCACCGAACATTGGGTTCAGGGTCCAGCCGAAGATGGGGATCCATACGCCGGCTGCCAGTGGAATGCCGATTACGTTGTAGAAGAATGCCCAGAAAAGGTTTTCATGGATATTCCGAAGGGTGGCACGGCTAAGACGGATGGCTGCTGGCACATCGGAAAGCTGGCTCTTCATAAGAACCACATCCGCTGCATCAATAGCCACATCGGTACCTGCACCGATGGCAATACCAATGTCAGCACGGGTAAGTGCCGGAGCGTCATTGATTCCGTCCCCAACCATGGCAACCTTGCCTTTTTCCTTCAGGGAGCGGATCACGCTTTCTTTTCCATCAGGAAGAACCCCTGCGATTACCTGATCTACCCCTGCCTGTGCACCGATCGCCCTGGCAGTGCGCTCATTGTCTCCGGTAAGCATAACCACATGAATGCCCATGCTCTGAAGCTCTTTTACAGACTGTGGGCTGTCTGGCTTGATTACGTCTGCTACAGCAATGATTCCAAGAAGCTGGTTATTACGGGCAAAAAGCAGGGGAGTTTTGCCCGCCTCAGCAAGCTTTTCTGCCTGAGACATAAGAGCTTTGGAGACTGGAACCAGTGTGCTGATGTATTTCATGCTTCCGCCAATCAGCTTATCAGAACCAAGTGCGGCAGAAAGTCCGTTTCCGGTAAGGGCCTGGAAATCTGTAACCTCCGGGGCAGTAAGGCCAAGTGCAAAGGCTTTTTCAAGAACGGCCTTTGCAAGAGGATGCTCGCTTTTTTTCTCAAGAGCATAGGCAAGGGTGAGAAGCTCCTTTTCGGTGATGCCTTCTGCTGGGAGAATGTCCGTCACCTCAGGCTGTCCGCTTGTGATGGTTCCGGTTTTGTCAAGGGCAACAATCTGGATCTTTCCAGCCTCCTCAAGAGAAACAGCAGTTTTGAAAAGAATGCCGTTTTTGGCACCCATTCCGTTTCCAACCATAATGGCAACCGGGGTGGCAAGGCCAAGGGCACAGGGGCAGCTGATCACAAGCACGGAGATTCCTCTTGCAAGAGCGTAGCCAAATTCATGTCCGGTAAGCAGCCAGATCATGGTGGTGATAATGGAAATGGTGATAACAGCAGGTACGAAAACACCGGAAACCCGGTCTGCGATTTTGGCAATAGGAGCCTTGGTGGCCGCTGCGTCGCTGACCATTTTGATGATCTGGGAGAGGGTAGTATCTTCCCCTACGCGGGTTGCCTTACATTTGATGAAACCGGACTGGTTTACAGTGGCAGCAGAAATCCGGTCTCCTGCTGCTTTATCTACCGGGATGCTTTCTCCTGTAAGGGCGGCCTCGTTTACTGCACTGGAGCCTTCCAGGATCACGCCGTCAACGGGAATGCTTTCGCCGGGACGTACAACAAACACATCGCCTTTTACCACCTGGTCAATGGGAACGGTGATTTCCTGGCCATTTCGGATGACAACGGCAGTCTTGGGAGCAAGGTTCATTAGACCCTTCAGGGCGTCGGTTGTCTTGCCCTTGGAGCGAGCTTCCAGCATTTTTCCCACTGTGATCAGGGTCAGGATCATGGCAGCGGATTCAAAGTAAAACTCCATCATGTAGTGCATTACAAGCTCAGAATTACCGTCTACCTGTGCACGAGTCATGGCAAACAGTGCATAGACGCTCCACACAAAGGATGCCATGGAGCCAAGTGCTACCAGGGTGTCCATGTTGGGAGAGCGGTGCCACAGGCTCTTAAAGCCGCTGATGAAAAACTTCTGATTGATTACCATGATGATTCCGGCCAGAAGCAGCTGAACAAGTCCCATGGCTACGTGGTTGCCGTCAAACCATGCAGGCAGCGGCCAGCCCCACATCATGTGTCCCATGGAGAAGTACATCAAGACCAGAAGAAATCCTACAGATGCGATGAGACGCTTCTTCAGGATTGGGGTTTCGTGATCCTCCAGGGCCTTCTCCGCATCGGAAAGAGATTCCTTCTGACTGGATTGACTCTTAGAAGAGCAGCCGTACCCGGCTTGCTCTACAGCTGAAATAATGGCTGAGGCTGTGGCGGTGCCTTTAACGCCCATGGAATTGGTAAGCAGGCTCACTGAGCAGGCTGTAACTCCCGGAACCTTGCTGACTGCTTTTTCCACACGGGCACTGCAGGCTGCACAGCTCATGCCGGTGACATTGTATTGTTCCATAATAAAATTCCTCCTTATACGGGATGCGCCTTATCATGCAAGCATGAACGGCTGTTTGACCTTTTGACTCTAACTTGATATCTGCGAATTGCTCCGCAGCAAAGCTGTTCCCGCAATTCTCGAACATTCGGAATTCGCTGATTTACTGCGTAAATCGCTACTTCCTCATGTTCGGCGGGTCCCAAGTTCAAAAGCCTTATCATGCAAGCATGAACGGCTTTTGAACTTGGGACCCTGATATCCGCATTTATTTCATAAGCTTCTGTAGTGTTGCAACAAGCTCATCAATGGTCTCATCCTTACCCTCCCGGATATCTCTTGCCACGCAGGTTCGGATATGGTTGGCAAGAAGCTCTTTATTAAAAGCATTCACAGCGGCATTTACAGCGGCGGACTGGATCAGGATGTCATTGCAGTAGGCATCGTTCTCCAGCATTCCTATAATGCCCCGGATCTGGCCTTCAATACGCTTCAGACGGTTGACCAGCTTTCTTCGCTCCGCTTCGGAACGCAAGGTGTGCTTGGCGCAGCAGGAACAGACCTTCTGTGCAGGTTCCTGGCTGGAAAGGGGTTCAGTATCGGCTGCAGTGTGGCTGCAGCAGGTTTCGGATTTATGATCAGCTGTCATAGGCAGGCTCCTTTCTTATTAAACAAATGATTGGCCGGAAACTGCGAACCGGCGTTTTAACTTTCAAATACCCTTTGGGGGTATCTTGCTTATGCACTTAATATATACCCCCTGAGGGTATTTGTCAAGGGCTTTTTTTGTTTCATTGTGGAGTTACAGCAGGTTAAAATATATCTGTCTGAAAGTCCATTGATATAGATTGTATATTCATAAAATATCCATAATACATTCATAAAAAATACATAAAATTATGGTATCTATTAGATATCCGAGTCGAATATGTATAATGATATAACGCAAAGGTCGCATCATGAACATGATGCATAAAAGAGAATCCGGTGAGAATCCGGAACGATGCCGTCACTGTGTAAGGGAGCTGCTTCAGAGCCCACTGGGTAACCGGGAAGGGGAAGCAGTGTTGAACGAAGTCAGGAGAACTGCCTTGGCGTAGAATTGTGGATCTGCGGTACACAGAACCTTATTCTCATAGCAATATATAGGAATGATACCAGTGTCAAAAGATATTTTGATACTCATATCATTGTAATCCTGTTTGGAGGAAATGTGTTTATGAGGAAAGTGCAGCTGCAGAGTTTGCAGCTGCTTTTTTACAAAGCAGGAATCACAGAAGCTTCCTGCCGTAGAAAAAGCCCTGCCGGGCCGTGTCCTTATACATAATTCAATCCGGAAATACAGGAAAAAAGAGGAAAAAGAAATGAAAAGAAAATCTTTATTAGCACTGCTTCTTGCAGCATCCATGGCAGCAAGCATGACTGCAGCAACAGGAACTGTTGCATTTGCAGAGGAAGCAACAGAGGAGACAACTGACGAAGCAGCAGATGACGCAGACGATGCAGAAGCAGCAGATGACGCTGAGGCAGCAGATGACACTGAGGCAGCAGACGATGCAGAGGCATCTGACGCAGATCAGGAGGCAGCTGATAAAGTTGCAGCACTTATCGATGCAATCTATGTTCAGGAGAGAACAGACGACACAGATGCACAGTGCAAGGAAGCTAAGGAAGCATGGGATGCTCTGACAGACGCTCAGAAAGAGCTGGTAGAGGGAGAAGAAGCAAGCCCGGAATATTTCGGACGCGATACAGGAGATGCTTCCAAGGATGATCCTCGTAACCAGGATGAGATCGGTGAGAACGAGCTTCTTGTGGTAAGCTTTGGTACTTCCTTCAACGACAGCCGTGTTGAGGATATCAAGGGAATCGAGGATGCTCTTGCAGAAGCTTTCCCGGACTGGGCTGTAAGAAGAGCATTTACCGCTCAGATTATCATCAACCATGTACAGGCAAGAGATGATGAGCACATCGACAACATGCAGCAGGCACTTGACCGTGCAGTAGCAAACGGTGTTAAGAATCTGGTTGTTCAGCCTACACACCTTATGCACGGTGCAGAGTACGATGAGATGGTAGAAGCGATCGATGAGTACAAAGATAAATTTGAGTCTGTAGCAATCGCTGAGCCAATGCTTGGTGAGGTTGGATCAGACGCTACTGCTATCAACGAAGACAAGGCTGCTGTTGCACAGGCAGTTACAGATGCAGCTGTAAAGAGCGCAGGATATGACAGCATGGAAGCTGCTGCTGAGGATGGAACCGCATTCGTATTCATGGGACACGGAACCTCTCACACAGCAAATGTTACATACAACCAGATGCAGACACAGATGGAGAAGCTTGGATTTACAAACGCATTCATCGGTACTGTAGAGGGTGAGCCGGAAGATACCGCTTGCGATGTTGTAATCGACAAAGTAAAAGATGCAGGCTTCAAGAAGGTTGTTCTTCGTCCGCTTATGGTTGTTGCAGGTGACCATGCAAACAACGATATGGCTGGTGATGATGAGGATTCCTGGAAGAGCATGTTCGAGGCTTCCGGAGATTTCGATGAGATCGATTGCCAGATCGAAGGACTTGGAAGAATTGATGCAGTTGAGCAGCTTTATGTAGAGCATATTCAGGCAGCAATTGATTCTATTGCAAAATAATCTGTTGATGTTTTATCTTTAATTCATCAAAAAGTAAGGAGAAAAGTTATTATGAAACGTTCATTAGTCATTTTATTATCAGCAGTAAGTATTTCCACCATGACAGCAGGAAGCGTTGCGCCTGTTTGGGCTGAAGCGGCACAGACAGAAGCTGCCAAAGCAGAGGACGCCGCAGAAGCTGAGCTTGAAGACGGCGTATACGGTGTGGAGTTTGACACAGACAGCGGCATGTTCCATGTAAATGAGGCATGCAATGGAAGAGCAGTTCTTACAGTGAAGGATGGCAAAATGACCGTTCATATTACACTTGTCTCCAAGAATATCGTAAATCTTTTCCTTGGAACAGCTGAGGACGCACAGAAGGATGGAGCTGAACTGATCCAGCCTACTACAGATACTGTTACCTACAGTGACGGAATGTCAGAGGAGGTTTACGGCTTCAATGTTCCGGTTGAGAAGCTGGACGAAGAGTTTGACCTTGCCATCCTTGGCAAAAAGGGTAAATGGTATGATCATAAGGTCAGCGTAAAAGATGCAAAAGAGCAGACTGAGGAAGAGAAAAACGCAGTAGTGATCGGTGAGGATGACAGCGAGACAGCAGATGCTGAAGCAAAAGAAGCAGAGGATTCCAAAAACTGATTTTCACAGCTAACAAGTAAACCCTTACAATATTTCTTATAAAAAGACAGGCCCCGGGCAATATCATTTCTGTTAAATGATATTGATTCCGGGAAGCCTGTCTTTTTATATATCTGTTTTAATTTTCTTTTCCCTCTCCTGCAAAGTATTCCTTTGTCAGTCTTACAACTGTTCCGGAGAGCAGGAATAATGCAATCAGGTTGGGGATTGCCATAAGACCGTTAAAGGTTTCGGCAATATTCCACATCAGTCCAAGATTTGCAGTGGCACCAAGGATAGCAACCAGAGCATAGACAACCATAAATGGTTTGATTACTTTTTCGGAAAACAGGAATTCGATACAGCGTGCACCGTAAAGGCCCCATCCAAGTGCTGTGGAAAAAGCGAAGCAGCACATTGCAACTGCAGTGAAAATGGATACCCAGTTTCCATATGTAGAAGTAAATCCAAGGATGGTCAGCTCAGCACCTGCGGCTTCTCCGTAAGTGATGGGAACGCCGCTGCACAGAATAACAAGTGCGGTCAGAGTACAGATGACGATGGTATCTGTAAATACTTCAAAAATTCCGAACATACCTTGCTTTACCGGCTTCTTGGTATCTGCACATGCATGTGCAATGGATCCGGTACCAAGACCGGCTTCATTGGAAAAGATACCACGGGAAACACCCTTTTTTATACTAAGGAACATGCTTCCGATAATACCGCCGGTTACAGCGGAGGGCTGGAAAGCTCCCTTAAAAATAGAAACAAATACGGACGGAATATTCTGGATGTTCAGAAGAATTACTCCAAGTCCAAGGAGAATGTAAAGCAGCGCCATAAACGGAACAAGCTTTTCTGTTACCTGGCCGATACGCTTGATTCCACCAAGAAGGATCATGGCAATCAGGATGGCAATCACAATACCAATGATCAGATTAGATGTGGAAACTGCGCTTTTGCTAATAATGTTATAATTTAAAAGTGCGGAGTTAATAGCTGTGGTAATGGTATTTACCTGTGTGGCATTGCCTGTTCCGAATACGGTGAGAACACCGAAGGCCGCGAACAGATAAGCCAGCCAGTTCCATTTTTTGCCAAGACCGTTTTTGATGTAGTACATCGGTCCTCCTACCAGTTCTCCGTTTGCATTGATTTCACGGAAATGAACAGCAAGGGTAACCTCTGCGAATTTGGTACACATTCCGAAAAGTGCGGAGACCCACATCCAGAAAATAGCACCGGGTCCGCCGATGGCAATGGCACCTGCCACGCCGGCAATATTTCCGGTACCTACTGTGGCGGCAAGAGCCGTACACACAGCCTGGAAAGGAGTGATAGCGCCGTCGGAAGCGCTGCGCTTGCGGAAAATACGTCCAAGAGTAGTGCGGATCGCATAGGGGAATTTGCGGATCTGAAGAAAACCGGTGCGGATGCTAAGGTAAAGTCCGACGCCGAAAATACAGACCATTGCAGGAACTCCCCAGATAAAATTATTGACAGCTGTATTAATGGTTTCGATAATCTGCAGCATAGAATACCTCTCTTAAGTTTTTTATCGGATAAAGTTTGTTTTGATCTTATCCTCCGCCTGTGGAGTGGTAATTCCCGCCGCTTTACCTGCTTCGATACATTTCAGAAGCCATGCCATATTGCTTCCCAGGGTGCGCATGATCTGTAATCCCTCTTCATCCTGCTGTACCTCTGCCGGAGTATTGCCGTGTACCATGTTCCAGTAGTTTGCAGATACAACCGGCATCTCGTGATAGCTGAAATATTTCTGAAGCACATCCAGGGTAGCAGTAGTTCCGGCTCTTCTTGCAGAAGCAACTGCTGCAGCCGGTTTGTGAAGCATGTCCTTGCCTGCCATGGAGCAGAGCTTATCCATGAACTCAATAATCTGTCCTGTGGGGGAAGCCCAGTATACCGGGGAACCTACAACCAGAGCATCTGCCTCCTTTAATTTCGCCGCCGCCGCTTTTACGTTATCTTTATCAGGATCTCCTGCCTGGAAAATCTCGGTATCAATTCCGTTCTGATTCAGAGTTTTTGCAACCTCACTAAGTGCAGTGAAGGTACAGCCTTCCTTACGCGGGCTGCCGTTTAAAAGTAAAACCTTCATGTTCTTTCATCCTTTCATCTCGCTAAAGCGTTAATATATTTCTTTATTATACGATAGGAGTGGTTTAATTTCAAGACACAGTATATTCACATTTACAGGATATAATAGAAAAATTAAATGATATCAGGGTCAAAAGGTCAAAAAGCCGTTCGTGCTTGCACGATAAGGCTTTTGAACTTGGGACCCGCCGAACATGAGGAAGTAGCGATTTACGCAGTAAATCAGCGGATTCCGAATGTTCGAGAATTGCGGGAGCAGCTTTGCTGCGAAGCAATTCGTAGATATCAAGTTAGGGGCAAAAAACCTTTTGCCCCTAACTTCATTATATAAATAGCAGAAAGGAATTTGCAAGTGCTTCAAATTAAAGACATACATAAAGAATACAGAACCGGAAATCTGGTGCAAAGAGCCCTGGACGGAGTGAGTCTTAGCCTTCGGGACAATGAATTTGTGGCAATTTTAGGTCCAAGCGGTTCTGGCAAGACCACCCTTTTGAATATTATCGGTGGCCTGGACCGTTACGACAGCGGAGACCTGATCATCAATGGAATTTCCACCAGGAAATATAAGGACAGGGATTGGGATTCCTACAGAAATCACACCATTGGCTTTGTTTTTCAAAGCTATAACCTGATTCCCCATCAGACTGTGCTGGCCAATGTGGAGCTTGCTCTGACCATTTCCGGTGTTTCCAAAAACGAGAGACGGCGCAGGGCCAAAGAAGCTCTTGAGAAAGTGGGGCTTGGCGCCCAGCTTCACAAGCGTCCCAGTCAGATGTCCGGCGGACAGATGCAGCGAGTAGCCATTGCCCGTGCCCTGGTCAATGACCCGGAGATTCTTCTCGCGGATGAACCAACCGGGGCCCTGGACTCTGATACCAGCGTTCAGGTTATGGAGCTTCTGAAAGAGGTTGCAAAGGAGCGCCTTGTGGTAATGGTAACACACAATCCGGAGCTTGCCCAGCTTTACGCAACCAGAATCGTGACTGTGAAGGATGGAAAAATCCTGTCAGACACAGATCCCTTTGAGGTGGATACAAAGCAGATGGCAGCACCTGTTCACAAGAACATGGGAAAATCCTCCATGTCTTTTTTCACTGCATTGTCTCTTAGCTTTCAGAACCTGAAGACAAAAAAGGCAAGAACCCTTCTCACTTCCTTTGCCGGTTCTATCGGCATCATCGGAATTGCCCTGATTCTTTCCATATCTAATGGCGTAGACAAATACATCACAGACATGGAGGAGGAGACCCTTTCCGAGTATCCTCTGCAGATTCAGAGCACAGGGGTGGACCTGACTTCCATGATGATGGGCGCAGCGTCTGCCCAGAGTGAGAAAAAGGAAGGAGAGGTAGGGGTGGCGCAGATGGTCACCAATATGTTTTCCAAGATGAATTCCAATGATTTGGAATCTCTGAAAACTTTTCTGGACAGTGATGAAAGTCAGGTGGACCAGTATGCCAATTCTGTGGAATACAGCTATTTAGTTTCCCCGCAGATTTTCCGTCAGGAAAAAAACGGCATCCGCCAGGTAAATCCGGACAAATCCTTTTCCTCCATGGGTCTTGGCTCCGGTTCCTCCAACAGCATTATGTCTTCTACCATGAGTACAGATGTGTTCTACGAAATGCCGGAGAATGAAGAATTGTACAAAAATCAGTATGATGTGAAAGCCGGCAGATGGCCGGAAAATTACCAGGAATGTGTGCTGGTGCTTACCTCTCATGGAGATATCAGCGATTTTCTCCAGTACACACTGGGTCTTCGGGACAGTAAAGAGCTGGATGATATGGTGCAGAAATTTATGGCAGAGGAAGCAGTTGAGATGCCAGAGAATGGAGAAGCCTATTCCTATGATCAGATTCTCGGAACCAGCTTCAAGCTTGTAAACAGTACGGATTATTACGAATATGATTCAGAATACAAGGTCTGGAAGGACAAATCTGACAACAGTGCTTACATGAAAAAACTGGTGGCAGATGGGGAGGACCTTACTATTGTAGGAATCGTACAGCCTGCAGAAGGTGCCACAGCATCTATGCTCACAGCAGGAATTGGCTATACGCCGGCACTTACCAGACATGTGATCCAAAAGGCAGCGTCCAGTGACATTGTAAAGCAGCAGCTGGAAAATGAAAAAATCAATGTTTTTACAGGGGAGGCGTTTGGGAAGGAAGACCAGGAGGAAAGCAAATTTAATATGGAATCTCTTTTTGGCATCAATGAGGATGCCCTGAAGGAGGCCTTTCAGATCGATGAAAGTGCTTTTAATATGGATCTTTCCAGCATGGCTCTCTCGGGAATGAGCATGGATATGCCGGATTTGTCCGAAAGCAGCATGCCTGATTTTTCCAGTTTGATCAGCTTTGGAGACTTGAATCTGGATCTATCCGATGCCATTGACCCGGAAGAGATTTTGAAGGAACTTTCAGCAGATCAGGTTCCGGATATGAGTGAGGCATTGAAGTCTGTGAAGTTTGATTTTACAGAGGAAAAAGCCACTGCGCTTCTGAAGGATGTTCTGGAAGGATACCAGGAGAGCATTCAGGATAAGCCGGAGGCGGATCTGTCAAAAATGCAGTCGGCCATTCAGCAGTTTCTTAGTTCCAGTGAAGTAAATGACAGGCTGTCTGCAGACATTGAGCAGCTGGTGAATGACAATATCAAGGTGGACGTTTCCACAGAAAAAATGATCGCCGCTGCAGTGAAGCTGATGAATCAGTACCAGGAATATGCCAGGGCCAATGGAATAGAAAAAGCAGATGCTGCCAGCATTCTGGGATTTCTTAGCCAGAGCGACATCCAGCAGCAGATCCGGCAGGAGGCCAATGAGCTGATTCAGGGAAGCGTGACGGTGACGATCACAGCAGACCAGATCAAAGAGCTTCTTATGAAAGATGTGATCCAGGCCTATCCGGAATATGCCAAAGCTAACCAGCTTCCGGACCCGGCCAATCTTGGAACCTATTTTGTGGAATATATGCAGTCTGAGGATGGACAGAACCGTCTGATGAAGGGGCTGACCTCCATGATCGACACCAGTGAGGCGGAGAAGCAGTTTTCCTCTGCAATGGAAACCTACATGACAAATATGATGACTGCTTTTTCCGATGCCATCACCAAAGCCATTGAGTCGAAATTCACGGATGTGATGAGCCAGGTGGAAACACAGCTCACACAGGGAATCCAGACTGCCATGGAGCAGATGATGGGCTCCATCAGCGACAGTATGCAGGGTGCGCTTCAGTCTGTGATGACAAGCGTGACCTCCAGCATTACCACAGCCATGAGCCAGGCAATGGGACAGATGGGAAGCAGTATGGAAAATGCCTTTGCCATTGATCCAGAGGCTTTTGCAAATGCCATCCAGATGAATATGAATGAGGATGACCTTTCCGAGCTGATGATGTCTTTGATGTCACATGAAAATGCTTCCTATGACGGAAATCTGAAAAAGCTTGGATACGCAGACCTGAATGTTCCAGGTGGAATCAATATTTATCCAAAAGATTTCGAGTGCAAATCCCAGATCGTGAACATCTTGGATCAGTATAATGCAGATATGGAGGCAGCAGGAGAGGATGAGAAGGTGATCACCTATACGGACCTTGTGGGAACCTTGATGTCCTCTGTGACGGATATTGTGAATATTATCAGCTACGTGCTGGTTGCTTTTGTGGCTATTTCCCTTGTGGTTTCCTCCATTATGATCGGTGTTATCACCTACATCAGTGTTCTGGAGCGGAAAAAAGAGATCGGTATTCTAAGAGCAATTGGTGCCTCCAAACACAATGTGTCTCAGGTGTTCAATGCGGAAACCTTTATTATCGGCTTTTGCGCAGGGGCAATGGGAATCGGAATCACCCTGCTGCTTCTTATTCCAGCCAACAGCCTAATCCGTTCCTTGGCGGACGGTGTGAACGTGAAGGCATCCCTTCCGCCTGTGGCAGCGCTGGTGCTTGTGGGATTAAGCGTGGTGCTTACTTTGCTGGGCGGTCTGATTCCGTCACGAAAAGCGGCGAAGAGCGATCCGGTGACAGCGCTTCGAACAGATTAAAAAACAGAGATGACAGTTTTTATAAAAAAGCGCAGAAATCAGAAAAAATTCTGGTTCCTGTGTTTTTTTTGCGCCCGAAATTCTGGGCAATCCTGTGTTTGGCCGGGGAAAGATTTTGCTGACTTGAGAGTAAAAAGAAAGATTTGTGGATACTACTATAAAGAACAGGGAAAATGTATCTGCTCACGTTTGGATGATATTCCATAGAAAAATCAAATTCAGTCAAAATAATTCATAATTGTGCAAATGTGATAAATCAAACGGTCAAATCTTGTGAAAAAGATTGATTGACTTTGACCGTATCGGAAAGTATAATAAGCACAACAAATCAAAAACAGGCAAAAGTAAGCAGGAGGCAGAGATGATTTACACTGTGACTTTTAATCCGTCACTGGATTATATTGTGTCGGTAGAGGACTTCCGGCTTGGACTTACCAATCGTACCAGTTCGGAGATGCTTCTGCCGGGAGGCAAGGGAATTAACGTATCTACAGTTCTTATGAATCTGGGAATTGAGAGTACAGCCCTTGGTTTTACCGCAGGATTTACCGGAGATGAGATCACACGCAGACTTGAGGACATGGGCGTGAAGAATGGTTTTATCCAGGTTGGAGAAGGGTTATCCAGAATTAACCTGAAGCTGAAGAGCATTGATGGTACTGAGATCAATGGTCAGGGACCAAGAATCGGCACAGACAAGGTGGACATGCTGATGAAGCAGTTAGGAAAGCTTGGAGAGGGCGATGTGCTTTTCCTTTCCGGCAGCATTCCATCCTCCATGCCGGACGATGCATACCAGAAGATTATGGCCATGCTGGACGGCAGAGGAGTTCGGATCGTGGTGGATGCCACCAGGGATCTTCTCATGAAGGTTCTTCCCTACCACCCATTTCTTATTAAACCTAATAACCATGAGCTTGGAGAAATCTTTGGCGTGAAGCTGGATACCCGCCAGTCCGTGATTCCTTACGGGAAGAAGCTTCAGGAGATGGGTGCTGTGAATGTGCTGATTTCCATGGCAGGAGAGGGTGCTGTTCTGATTGATGAGAATGGAAGGGTTTATGAGGAACCTGCACCTAAGGGCAAGCTGATCAATGGTGTCGGAGCCGGTGATTCTATGGTAGCCGGATTTATGGCAGGCTACATGGAGAAGCAGGATTATCAGTATGCATTCCACATGGGAATTGCAGCCGGAAGTGCCAGCGCATTTTCTGAGAATCTTGCCACCAGAGAAGAGATTGAGGCTGTCTATCAGCAGATCATCGGATAGAATCAGGAGGAAAGGTAGAAATGAGAATTACAGACTTACTGGATGTGAGAAGTATTTCACTGGATGCTGCTCCCGCAGACAAATCCCAGACCCTGGATGCTGCGGTGGCACTTATGACCAGAAGCGGTAAGATTAATGATGAGGCAGCTTACCGGAAGCAGGTTTATGCAAGAGAGGAAGAGAGTACTACAGGAATCGGTGAGGGAATTGCCATTCCTCATGGCAAATGTGATGCAGTAGATAAGCCGGGGCTTGCAGCCATGGTCATTCCGGGTGGAGTTGATTTTGATTCCCTGGACGGAGAGCCTGTTACACTGTTGTTTTTGATCGCTGCGCCTAATACAGAGGACAATGTACATCTGGATGTGCTCAGCAAGCTTTCCATGATGCTGATGGATGAGGAGTTTACTGCCAACCTTCGCGCTGCGAAGACACCGGAGGAATTTCTTCAGATCATTGATCAGGCAGATGAAGAGAAGAAGAGTGTGGATGAACGTCTGGAAGACATGGGAGAGGCTTCTGAGGATCAGTTTAAGATCCTGGCTGTTACTTCCTGCCCTACCGGAATCGCCCACACTTACATGGCAGCAGAGGGAATTGAGAAGGCTGCCAAGGCGAAGAAATGCTTCGTGAAGATTGAGACAAGAGGATCCGGCGGTGCCAAGAACGTGCTTACTGCCCAGGAGATTCAGGATGCAGACTGCATCATTGTGGCCGCAGACGCCCAGGTTCCCATGGATCGTTTTGACGGCAAGAAGGTGATTCAGCGCCAGGTTTCCGATGGAATCAATAAGGCGGACGAGCTGATCGAGCTTGCCATGTCAGGAAATGCCCCTGTTTATCACAGCGGCAATGCAGCAGCTGCCCAGCAGAACTCCGGCAAGTCCGGCGGCGGAGTGGGACACCAGCTTTACACACAGCTGATGAACGGTGTTTCCCATATGCTCCCCTTTGTAGTTGGCGGCGGTATTCTCATTGCCATTGCGTTTTTGATCGATGGACTTATGGTTGATATGAATGCCCTGGATGTGGCAGAACGTGCTAACTTCGGTACCATCACTCCGGCAGCAGCTATGTTCAAGCAGATCGGAGATGTGGCATTTGGATTTATGCTTCCGGTGCTGGCTGGATTTATTGCTATGGCCATCGGTGACAGACCGGCTCTTGCACTTGGTTTTGTAGGCGGTATGATGGCAGCCAATGGAACATCCGGTTTTCTTGGTGCTCTGGTAGCTGGTTTTGCAGCAGGCTATATTATCCTGGGACTTCGCAAGGCATGTGAGAAGCTTCCGGAAGCCCTTGAGAAAATCGCTCCGGTTCTGATCTATCCGGTTGTTGGTATTCTGGTAATGGGATTACTGATGCTGTTTGTAGTTGAGCCGATCATGGGCGGTATTAATACTGCACTGAATAATGGACTGACATCTATGGGAAGCTCCAGCAAGATCGTACTTGGCCTGATCCTTGGCGGAATGATGGCCATTGATATGGGCGGTCCATTTAACAAAGCAGCTTATGTATTCGGATCTGCAGCGATTGCAGCAGGTAACTATGATATTATGGCAGCCGTTATGGTAGGCGGTATGGTTCCGCCATGTGCTATCGCACTTGCTACTCTCCTTTTTAAGGATAAATTTACAAAGGAAGAACGAGAGTCCGGTCCTACCAACTTTATTATGGGACTTGCCTTTATCACAGAGGGCGCTATTCCTTTTGCAGCAGCGGATCCTCTTCATGTGCTTCCGGCCTGCATCGTTGGTTCCGGTCTTGCAGGGGCCATGTCCATGGCATTTGGATGTACCTTAATGGCACCCCACGGCGGAATCTTTGTAGTCCCGGTTATGGGAAATGCAGTGATGTATCTGGTGGCACTGGTTGTGGGAACTGTAGTTTCTGCAGTGCTTCTGGGACTGCTGAAGAAGAAAAACGCGTAAGATTATCAATTATAACGGCTGCGCAGGCAGAACTAAATAATAAAAAATAGCTTTTGGGTTGACAGAGAACCCGGAAGTCGATATAAAGAAATTATAGAAATAGCATAAAAATAAAATTACAAAAACGGAGGAAATCGTCATGAGAGAATTTAAGTATGTAGTAACAGATCCGGAAGGAATCCACGCACGTCCGGCAGGAGAACTGGTAAAGGCAGTAAAGGCTTTTTCCTCTGACATTAAGATCGCCAAGGGCGGCAAGGCTATGAACTGCAAGGCAATCTTCGGAGTGATGGGACTGGCAGTTAAGAAAGGGGACGAGGTCACCCTTACATTTGAAGGCGCAGATGAAGATGCCGCATACGAGGCAGTAAGCAAATTCATGCAGGAGACTCTGTAAGAGGCAGCGAAAGAGACGGACATACCTGCGGGTATGTCCTGTTTTTTACAAGTATTTGTGGGAGAGAAAACATGCAGGTATATAACGGAAAAAGTGTATTTGGCGGAATTGCCATCGGTAAGATCAGTGTATATCAGAAGAAGGAGCAGCAGGTAAAGCGCGTGAAGGTGGAAGACCCGGATCAGGAGATGGCGCGCTATGGGAAAGCCAAGGCAGAAGGAATCCGCCAGCTCCAAGGCCTCTATGACAAAGCCTTGAAAGAAGTGGGAGAAGCCAACGCCGCGATTTTTGAAGTCCATCAGATGATGATGGAGGATGACGGATACAATGAATCCGTAGAGAACATTGTCCGCAGCCAGGGCGTGAATGCAGAGTATGCAGTGGCAACCACAGGAGACAATTACGCACAGATGTTTTCTGCCATGGATGACGACTACATGCGGGAGCGTGCTGCAGATGTTCGGGATATTTCAGAGCGTCTTCTCACCATCTTGAATGGGGAAGACACAGGCAGTGTGGACGCAGACGAGCCAAAGATCATTGTAGCAGAGGATCTGGCTCCTTCAGAGACTGTTCAGCTGGACAAGGATAAGGTTCTTTCTTTTGTCACAGTGAAGGGCTCCCTGAATTCCCATACTGCTATTCTGGCAAGAACCATGGCAATCCCTGCACTTGTGAATACTTCCATGACTCTTGATAGTGTGATGGATGGGAAGCTTGGAATTGTGGATGGCGCAAGCGGTACCTTCTATGTAGACCCAGATGAGAAGACTCTTGAGGAAATGAAGAAACGACAGGAAGAGGATCTTTCCAGAAAGCAGCTTCTCCAGACCCTGAAGGGAAAGGACAATGTTACACTTGACGGACAGAAAGTGATGTTGTACGCTAATATAGGAAACATCAAGGACCTGGCAACTGTGATCCAGAATGATGCAGGTGGAATCGGACTTTTCAGAAGCGAATTTATCTATCTGGAGAAAGAGGATTTCCCTACAGAGGAGGAGCAGTTCCAGATTTACAGACAGGTTGCACAGACGATGGCGGGGAAACGTGTGATTATCCGTACACTGGATATCGGTGCAGATAAGCAGTGCGATTATTTCCATATGGAGCATGAGGAGAATCCGGCACTTGGCTGCAGGGCTATCCGTATCTGCCTGACCAGACCGGAGATTTTCAAGACACAGCTTCGGGCTTTATTCCGTGCCAGTGTATTTGGCAGGATTGCCATTATGTACCCTATGATCACCAGCGTGCAGGAGGTACGCCAGATCAAGAAGATCGTGGAAGAAGTGAAGCAGGAGCTGACCAGCCAGGGCGTAGAATTTGGCAATCCCGAGCAGGGTATTATGATCGAGACTCCGGCAGCAGCCATCATTAGTGATAATCTGGCGAAGGAAGTGGATTTCTTTAGTATCGGAACCAATGATCTGAGCCAGTATACCATGGCAATCGACCGTCAGAATCCACAGCTGGATCCGTTCTTTGATCCTCATCATCCGGCAGTGCTTCGTATGATCTCCATGGTTGTGGAGAATGCACATAAGGCTGGTATCTGGGCTGGAATCTGTGGAGAGCTTGGTGCAGACCAGTCACTTACGAAAGAGTTTCTGGCAATGGGAGTGGATGAGCTTTCTGTTTCTCCGGGAAGCATTCTGCCGCTCCGCAAGATCATTCTGGAAACAAATGTTGGAGAATATAAGGCGGGAAAAGAATGTTAACACAGCAACGGCATGAGATCATCCTGAAGCTTCTGCGGGAAAAGGGAAGCATTACCGTAACAGAGGTGCGGGATCTTCTCGATACATCAGAATCTACAGTGCGAAGGGATATCACAGCACTTGACAAGGAAGGCAAGCTGGAGAAGGTTTTCGGCGGCGCCGTGGAATTGAAGGAGCGGGTAACTGCATACGAATATTCCGTAGCAGAGAAAATGGGACTGAAGCTGGAGGAGAAGCATAGGATTGCAAGATATGCAGCGGGTCTGATCCAGGACGAGGACTTTGTGTATATTGATGCAGGAACCACCACCGGAGATATGCTGAAGTTTCTCCAGGTGACAAGAGCGGTCTTTGTCACCAATGCAGTAGCACATGCCCAGTCTCTGGCAGAAAGGGGCTTTAAGGTTTTTCTTGTAGGAGGAGAATTGAAAGGATCCACAGAGGCGGTAATCGGCAATCAGGCGATGAATACCCTTCGGGAATACCATTTTACCAAGGGATTTTTCGGAACTAACGGGATTACCAAGAAGAGCGGATGCACCACCCCGGATGCCAATGAGGCAGCAGTAAAGTCAGCAGCCATGCAGCAGTGCCGGGAGTGCTACGTGCTTTGCGACAGCTCCAAGTTTGACAATATCAGTTCTGTGACCTTTGCGGATTTCTACCGTTCCACCGTGATCACAGATAAGATCCCGGCAGGATATGAGGACTGTTCTAACCTTGTAGAGGTGCCGAAGGAATAAAAAATAACAGAGGGTGTTAAGAAACGAAAGAGGCTTGAAAAGAATGATAAAATTAATTGCATCCGATCTGGATGGAACGCTTCTTCAGGAAGGAACTATGGATATCAATCCGGAGATTTATGATATTATCCACAAATTAAAGGCAAAAGGAATCGTTTTTGCGGCAGTCAGCGGAAGGGAATATGACAGTATTGCCAGAGTCTTTGCACCTGTAAAGGACGATATTTATTTTATTGCAGGAAACGGTGGAATCATTTCCTTCCAGGGAGAGATTATTGAGAAAATGGCAATCCCGGCAGATGTTCTGAAAGATGTAGTGGAATACGTCAGAAGCCAGGAAGATGCCTCCTTTATGACTGCAGGAAGTGCCCAGGCGTATGTGGAGCGTGCGGATCAGGCGTTTGTGAAGAAGCTGCGTGAGGGGTACAAGCTTCATGTAAATGAAGTAGATGATGTATTGCATGCACCGGAGACCATGACCAAGGTTGCCATGTACAATGAGAAAGTAGATGCTGCGGCAGGCGCCGAGGAAGCCAAGAAAATTTTCGGTGACCGGATTCAGATTATGGCGTCTGGGGATTACTGGGTAGATTTTGTAGACATCCATTCCGGAAAAGGAAATGCATTACAGAAACTCTGTGCTCGTCTAGGGATTACTAAGAAAGAAGAAGTGGTGGCATTTGGGGACAATTGCAATGATGTGAGCATGCTCACCGAAGCAGGCAAAAGCTACGCCGTTACCACCGCCCGTGAGGAAGCCAAGCAAGCCGCAAAGTATGTCCTGGAAAAACCCGGTCCGGACAGCGTGCTGAATGTGCTGAAGATGATTCTGGAATTGTAGAATTTAAATAATTTGGCTTGTGGGAACAAATTTATAATCCGAATTTTAAACCTATCGAATTCGATTCAATTAGTGATTGTAGTATGTGAATAACAAGCCCTCTCCAGGCTGCATAATAGGCAGTTCGGAGGGGCTTGTTTCATCATTCGGGCATGTTTAAATTTAAGATATTAAGTTTGAGGAATAAAGGGGAATCCTGGTGCGTGTCAGGGCAGAATTCTTCCATCCGTGGAAATGGTATACACCTGCCATGGAAGGAATTTTCCGCTTGCTTTCATGGCATTTACGGCAGCCTGCTGGATTCCGCCGCAGCAGGGGACTTCCATGCGCACGATGGTCACGCTCTTAATATCGTTCTGGCGGATGATCTCTGTAAGCTTCTGGCTGTAGTCTATAGAATCCAGTTTTGGACATCCGATCAGGGTAATCTTTCCCTTAATGAAATCCTGGTGGAAATTTGCATAGGCGTAGGCAGTACAATCTGCTGCAATGAGAAGGTGTGCTCCGTCAAAGTAAGGCGCATTTACAGGTACAAGCTTAATCTGTACCGGCCACTGCTGAAGCTGGGATTCTGCCGGCATATTACAGCCAGGCTGAATGCCTGCAGTCATGTTTTTATCAGAAGAAAACTGTTGATTGGAAACAGGTGTATTCTGACTGCTATTGCTGCGGCTGCCAAAAAGGGAAGATGATTTTGCCTGAGCCGCATTTCCCCTGTGCAGCAGTTTTGCCATGCTTCCCGGGCATCCGGTGTGAGCCGGGGCAGCAGAAGCAGCTTCCAGTTTCTTCTTATTTTCCAGAACTGCGGCTTCATCGTAGGCAGCCGCTTCTCTTTCTACAAAGGAAATGGCATTTGTGGGACAGGCTGGGAGGCAGTCCCCCAGACCGTCACAGTAATCCTCCCGAAGGAGCTTCGCCTTTCCGTCCACCATGCCGATGGCACTTTCGTGGCAGGCCCGGGCACAAAGCCCGCAGCCGTTGCATTTTTCTTCATCTATATGAATGATTTTTCTGATCATGAAATTTTTCCTCCGTTATTATCCCAGCAGTGTGGCCAGATCTTCCTCCGGTGTAGTAATCGCCGCAATCCCGAAATTCTCTACCAGGTAATTCAGTACATTTGGGGAAAGGAATGCCGGCAGGGTCGGGCCAAGGCGGATGTTCTTGATTCCAAGATGCAGCAGGGTAAGCAAAATGGAAACTGCCTTCTGCTCATACCAGGAGAGCACCATGGAAAGAGGAAGCTCATTGACGCCACATCCAAATGCCTCTGCAAGAGCCACTGCCACCTTGATGGCACCATAAGCATCGTTGCACTGTCCCATATCCATCAGTCTCGGAAGACCTCCAATGGTTCCAAGATCCAGATCGTTGAAACGGTATTTTCCGCAGGCCAGAGTAAGGATCACGGAATCAGCAGGAGTCTGCTTCACGAAATCAGTGTAATAATTGCGCCCGCTTCTTGCGCCGTCACAGCCTGCCACCAGGAAGAAATGACGGATGGCGCCTTTTTTCACGGCATCGATTACCTGGTCAGCAACCCCGAGAATAGTGCCGTGTCCAAAGCCTGTGGTCAGGGAAGTGCCGCCATTGATTCCTGTAAACTGCTGATCCTCCTCATATCCGCCAAGCTCCAGTGCACGCTGGATCACCGGAGTGAAATCCTTTTCCCCGTCAATATGCACGGTTCCCGGGAAAGTTACAGTTCCGGTGGTAAAGACACGGTCCATGTAGCTTGGTTTCGGCGGCATCAGGCAGTTGGTTGTGAAAAGGATCGGCGCCGGAAGATTTGCAAATTCCTTCTGCTGATTCTGCCATGCAGTACCGAAGTTTCCTTTTAAGTGGCTGTATTTTTTCAGTTTCGGATAAGCGTGGCAGGGAAGCATTTCCCCGTGGGTGTAAATGTTGATTCCTTTTCCCTCAGTCTGCTCCAGAAGCAGTTTCAAGTCGTGGAGGTCATGTCCGGTGATGACGATGAAAGGTCCTTTTTCCACAGTCAGGGGTACGGTCACCGGGGAAGGTGTGCCGTATGTGGTGGTGTTTGCCCGGTCCAGAAGCTCCATGCAGGAAAGATTGTATTTGCCTACTTCCATGACAATGGGAAGCAGCAGGTCCATATCCCAGTCTTCGCCCAGCGCGAAAAGTGCTTTTCCGAAAAATTCATATACCTCCGGATCGGTATATCCAAGCGTCAGCGCATGGTAAGCGTAAGCCGCCATTCCGCGGATTCCAAAAAGAATCAGGGATTTCAGGGAGCGGATATCTTCCTGTGCATTCCAAAGGCGATTCATGTCGTAATCGTCATTGTGTCCGCATGGGGAAGCGCAGCCGCCGCAGTCCGGGCGAAGGCGGGCTTTTTCCTGATGGACACGGTCTGTAAGCTCTGCAATGGCTTTGTCATCGAAGCTTACGTTGGTAAGAGTGGCGAAAAGTCCTTCCACCATCAGCTTCCATGTGGAATCGGAAAGAGGAGCATTTTCGTCTGCCGCGTGTGCAAGCCCGATCAGCGCGCCGGTAAGCTCATCCTGAAGACGGGCGGTGTCAGCGGTTTTTCCACAGACCCCTTTGGCACCTGTACAGCCAGTACATCCGGCAGTCTGCTCACACTGAAAACAAAACATATTTTTTTCCATAGTAGATAACCTCCTGTGTAGTGTTTTATATTTATATAAGGAATAGTTCTGGTTAAAAGCCGCGGACAGCAGAGGAAACAATCACGAAAAGCTTTCCATTTCTGCTTCGTCCTTGACTTTACATGTGCACTATAATATAATTCAGACAACAAGTATGTTGTTAAAACAACAAAAGGAGAAAAAATGAATTTTGAATTTCTTTCCAGAACATTTCTTTTCCAGGGAACCAGTCCGGAGGAAACTCAGCATATGCTTTCCTGTCTGAATGCGGAGCCAAAAAGCTATCCTAAGGGAAGCGTAATCTGTCAGGTTGGGGACCAGATGAAAGCTATGGGACTTGTGCTGTCAGGCAGTGTTCATATTGAGAGCATTGATATGATGGGAAACAAAACTATTCTGAACCGGATCGCTCCGGGTCAGGTGTTTGGGGAAACTTACGCCTGCATTCCCGGGGAAAAGCTGCTGGTAGGGGTGACGGCTGCGGAGGACTGCCAGATTTTGTTCCTTGAAGTGGGAAAAATTTTCCGCACCTGCCCGGATACCTGTCCCTGTCACGAGAAGCTGATCCGCAACATGCTGATGGTCATGGCAAAAAAAAATCTGGAGCTTTCCAGACGAAGCCTTCACACTGCGCCAAAATCCATCCGGGGAAGGCTGATCTCCTATTTTTCCCAGGAGATGGTGCAGCAGGGCAGCAGTCGGTTTATTATTCCCTTTAACCGGCAGGAGCTTGCGGATTATCTGGGAGTGGACAGAAGTGCTCTGTCCAATGAGCTTGGGAAAATGCGAAAAGAAGGCATGATTGAAGTAAACAGAAACCAGATTCATTATCTGGAACAGGAGGATTAAAAGATGAAGTACGATTTTACAAGTATTTTGGACCGCAGGGGAAAGGATGCCATTGCAGTGGACGCTCCTTATGTGGAGGGCTGCTTTAATCATGAGTATTTTGCGGCTGCCACACTGAAAGAAGGGATGGACTGGATCCCTATGTGGGTTGCGGACATGAATTTCCCAACTGTGCCCACTGTGCAGAAAGCCGTCGTGGAGAGAACGGCCCATCCGGCATTCGGATATTTTTCCCCAAGGGACGAATATTTCGGGGAAATTATCAAGTGGCAGGAGACCAGAAACCAGGTGACCGGGCTGACCAAAGAGTGTATCGGGTATGAGAACGGCGTTCTGGGCGGCGTGATCAGTGCGCTGAATGTGCTTTGCTCAAAAGGGGACAGCGTGCTGGTGCATTCTCCAACTTATGTGGGATTTACCGGGGCTCTTACTAATAATGGATACTACATTGTACACAGTGCTTTGAAAAAAGACGAGGAAAATGTATGGCGCATGGACTTTGCCGACATGGAAAAGAAGATTGTGGAAAATCACATTCACGCCTGCATTATGTGCAGTCCCCATAATCCAACAGGTCGCGTCTGGGAGCGTTGGGAACTGGAAAAAGCTATGGAGCTTTTCAAGAAACATGATGTGTATGTGGTTTCCGATGAGATCTGGTCCGATCTGATCCTTGGGGAAAATAAACATATCCCTACCCAGATGATTTCTGAGGATGCGAGAAACCGCACCATTGCCATGTATGCGCCGTCCAAAACCTTTAACCTGGCCGGGCTGATCGGAAGCTACCATATTATCTATAATTCCTGGCTGCGTGACAGAGTGGACAAGGAATCCAGCCTGAGTCATTATAATGAGATGAATGTGCTGTCCATGTATGCGCTGATTGGTGCGTACCAGCCAGAAGGCTATGAGTGGGTGGATGAACTTCGCCAGGTGCTCACCGAGAACGTGGAGTTTGCATGCGATTATATTAAGGAACATTTCGATGAGGTGGAGGTGTCCAAGCCTCAGGGAACTTATATGCTGTTCCTGGATTGTGAGAAGTGGTGCAAAGCCCATGGCAAAAATATGGACGAGCTGGAGCGCGCCGGACTGGAAGTTGGAGTCATGTGGCAGGACGGCAGACCATTCCACGGGGAGTACGGCATCCGCATGAACCTGGCTCTGCCGCTGTCACGGGTGAAGGAAGCCTTTGAGCGGCTGGATAAGTTTGTTTTTAATGCGGAGTAAATGATTTTGAGACACATTCTAACATCATAAAACGCGAAGCGCCGCCTCCAGCCCGCGTACAAGATCTTCAAGTGCCATACTTGGTGTCGGTCGGTTCATAGTGGAAGTCTGAACCGGAATATAAGGGACATGGACGAATCCGCCCCGGGTATTGGGAAATTCATGATGAATGTGATACAAAACACCATACATCAGCTGATTGCACACGAATGTGCCTGCGGAATAAGAGATGGCAGCCGGAATTCCGGCGTTACGGATGGCAGCCACCATATCCTTGACAGGAAGCGTGGAAAAATACCCATCCGCGCCGTCCGCAAATACAGGCTCGTCATGTGGTTGGTTTCCCTGATTATCCGGGATGGCGGCATCCATGAGATTGATGGCAATCTGTTCCACAGTGATGGCAGTGCGACCTCCAGCCTGTCCAATGCAAAGGACAACATCCGGCTGGTGAAGCACCATGGCTTCATGAACCGCCTGGGTGGAAGCTCCGAATACGGTAGGGACAACAAGTTTAATAAGTTCCATATCCGGGGCTGGTGCCTGAATTTGTTTCAGCGCTTCCTGCGCCGGATTGACAGTTTCCCCTCCGAAAGGGTCAAATGCGGTCAGCAGAATTTTCATGGCAGTAAAACCTCCTGTAATAGTAGTTGGGATGTGTAAAAAATATTATAACAGACATGGAGGGAAGTTTGAACCGAAATCTGTCTGAAAATGTGTTGGCTTAGAGTATGTCCCCCAAAAGGCTTTCTGCAAGATGTGCGTCACAATTTGCGAGAGATTGCGGGAATGATTTTGGTGATACGCTCTAACGCAGTTTTGGCTAGATGTTTGATAAAAAAGTTTACAGAAGAACAAAAATGCAGTACGATATAGAAATAAAATTTGTAACTGTTCAGTACCTTCACAATACTGCCTCGCAGAATAGTTACTAAAATTTATAACAGCAGGAGAACGAACAAAATGAATTTAACACCCTATTTCAAAAGCATCATTGACCAGGACACTGCCTCTGTGGTGATCTGCAATCTGGCTCATGAGATCATCTACATGAATCCCCAGGCCATCGCCAATTATCACAAATGGGGCGGTGAGGCGCTGATCGGAAAAAGTCTTATGAACTGCCATAACCCCAAGTCCAAGGAGGTGATCGAGAAAGTCATCGCCTGGTTTGGCAAAAGCAAAGAACACAACCGCATCCACACTTTCTATAATGAAAAGCAAGCGAAAGACGTATACATGATTGCGCTTCGAGATGAAAACGGAACCCTCATCGGCTACTACGAAAAACACGAGTATCGAACAAGGGATGAAGAGCCTTTCTACAATTTTTAATGAAAAAAAGCATATGAACTTATCCCCACGGATAAAATTCATATGCTTTCTTTTTTTGCGTCGAAATGCGGCTTCCGCAGTTAGCTGAACACCGCGAACAGCGCTCCAAACAGCCCTGCACTTGCAGCTCCCATAATGATTCCAGCCAGCAGAACCCCCAGCATAACTGCAAGAACGCTGGACTTGAAATCCATATCCAGAAGGCTGGCAGCCAGAGTTCCGGTCCAGGCGCCTGTACCCGGAAGCGGGATTCCGACGAACAGAAGCAGTGCCAGAAACAGTCCCCGGCCCGCCTTTGCCTGAAGTGCCTTGCCGCCCTTTTCCCCCTTCTCCAGACAGAAGGTGAAGAAACGTCCGATCACAGGCTTATCCTTGCCCCATTCCAGTACCTTGCGCGCAAAGAAATAAATAAAGGGTACCGGAAGCATATTTCCGATGATTGCAATGATGTAAGCCTGAGTCAGCGGAATGCCGAACGCCACCGCATAAGGAATGGCCCCTCTAAGCTCGATCAGCGGCACCATGGAAATCAAAAAAACAATCAGATAACTTTTCATGTTCAAAATCTCCTCTTAAAATTCAATACAATGCCAATATACGTTGTCTTTCCCTGAAAAACAACTAATCTGGATTATTATACATGAAAATCCCACCGTTGAACAGAGCAAAACAGGGAAAAAATTTAGAAAAAAGTTAAGAAAAATTTATAACTTTTCCTGGAAATCTATTGACAGCAAAAGATTCCATGCTATAATAAAAACAAACATATGAATAATTGTTCATATGAAACAAAGAACATTTTCAAAAAGGAGATCACTACCATGAAAAAAACTTACAAAATCGACGTTGACTGTGCAAACTGTGCGAACAAGATGGAGGAAGCTGCTAAGAACACAGCTGGTGTTAAGAATGCAACTGTGAACTTCATGACACTGAAAATGATCGTTGAGTTTGAAGATGGACAGGAGCCGAAGGCAGTTATGCAGGAAGTCCTGAAGAACTGCAAGAAAGTAGAAGATGACTGCGAGATCTTCTTATAAGAAGAAAAAGAAATGCAGAATCGCCCGGAGCATGCCCAGAAGGTTTGGAGAGGTCCACATGCTCTGAAGCAACCGCCGGACAGAGTCGTGAGCTGTCCGGCTTTTCCAAAATGAATCCCGCGGTAATGCATCACCGCGATCCTATAAACTGGCAGCTTTGGCCAGAAATAATCCTAAATTTTCAATAATTAAAGGAGGCCATGCCCCGGCGGCATGAGAAATGCTATGAATAAAAAGCAGAAAAAAGTTCTGATCAGAATCATTATTACGTTTGTACTTCTGATCCTGCTGCGTTTTATTCCGGTAGAAGGCTATGTTCGAATGGCATTGTACATGATTCCTTATCTGGTAATCGGTTATGACATTCTGAAAAAAGCGTTCAAAGGAATCAAAAACAGGCAGGTATTTGATGAAAACTTCCTGATGGCAGTTGCTACCATCGGAGCCATTGCCCTGGGCGATTACCAGGAGGGAACATCCGTTATGCTGTTCTATCAGATTGGCGAGCTTTTCCAGAGCTATGCAGTAGGAAAGAGCAGACGAAACATCAGTGAGCTGATGGATATCCGCCCGGACTATGCAAATGTGGAGCGGGATGGCAAGCTGGAGAAGGTTGATCCGGATGAGGTTGAGGTTGGAACTGTGATCGTGGTTCAGCCTGGTGAGAAAATCCCCATTGATGGAATCATCGAAGAGGGAACTTCCACATTAAACACCAGCGCCCTGACCGGAGAGAGCCTTCCAAGAGATGCCAAAGCCGGAGAAGAAGTAATCAGCGGCTGCATCAACATGACAGGCGTGCTGAAAATCCGCACCACCAAAGAATTCGGCGAATCCACCGTTTCCAAGATTCTGGATCTTGTGGAAAATTCCAGTTCCAAGAAATCCAGATCCGAGAACTTTATTTCCAAATTCGCAAAATATTACACCCCTGCAGTCTGCTACAGTGCACTTGCACTTGCAATCATTCCGCCTCTTTGCAGAATGCTGTTTATGGGACTTTCACCGGAATGGGGTGACTGGATCTACCGTGCACTTACCTTCCTGGTAATCAGCTGCCCATGTGCACTTGTGATCAGTATTCCCCTTAGCTTTTTCGCAGGAATCGGCGGCGCCAGCAATCAGGGTGTCCTGGTAAAAGGTTCCAACTATCTGGAAGCACTTTCCCAGGCAAAGATCGTAGTATTTGATAAAACCGGGACCATGACAAAAGGTGTCTTCGAGGTAAGCGGAATCCATCACAGCCAGATGGAAGATGCCAAGCTTCTGGAATATGCAGCTTATGCAGAGTGTTCTTCCTCCCATCCAATCAGCAAAAGCCTTCAGAAAGCATACGGCAAGCCCATTGACCGAAACCGTGTAACCGACATTGAGGAAATCGGCGGAAACGGTGTAATCGCGAAGGTTGACGGCGTGCAGGTCGCAGCCGGAAATGCCAAGCTGATGAAGCGTCTTGGCATCGAATACAAAGACTGCCATCATGTAGGAACCGTTGTCCACATGGCAGTTGACGGCAAATATGCAGGACACATCCTGATTTCCGACATTCTGAAGCCTCATGCAAAAGAGGCCATCGCCAACCTGAAAAAGGCAGGCGTTGCCAAGACTGTTATGCTCACTGGAGATGCCCGCAATGTGGCAGAGTCCGTGGCAGCAGAGCTTGGAATCGGAGAAGTGCACAGTGAGCTTCTTCCGGCAGACAAGGTTGCCAAGGTGGAAGAGCTTCTGGCAAACAAATCTGAGAAAGAGAAGCTGGTATTCGTTGGGGATGGAATCAACGATGCGCCGGTTCTTTCCAGAGCAGATATCGGAATCGCCATGGGTGCTCTCGGATCAGATGCTGCAATTGAAGCAGCCGACGTTGTCCTGATGGATGACGACCCTGTGAAAATCGCCAAAGCCATCCGCATTTCCAGAAAGTGCATGCGCATTGTATATGAGAATATTTACTTCGCAATTGGAGTCAAGCTGATCTGCCTGATCCTGGGCGCACTTGGTATTGCAAACATGTGGGTTGCCATTTTCGCAGATGTAGGAGTTATGGTTCTCGCAGTACTTAACGCGATCCGCACATTGTTTGTAAAGAATCTTTAATGATACAGAGAGATGCCGCTGAAAGATGACATCTATGTTTTAGAAACAAAAGAGGGGGCAGAGAATTTTGCCCCCTGAATTCATATAATGAAATTCAGTGAACGGATACAACGGATATTAAGGAATAAGCATATTGATTTGCTTGATATTTCGTTGTATTGTTATTTGGATATCTATAAAATGAGGTGCCTGATTATGAAAAAAGATACAGAGAAAGAGGTTGAAACCTGCGATTGCTGTGAGGTTCACGAAAACCTTCTTCAGATCGTAAACGAAACTCTTCCGGAGGAAAATGAACTTTATGATCTTGCAGAGCTTTTTAAGGTGTTTGGAGATTCCACAAGAATCCGCATTCTGTTTGTGCTTTTTGAGGCAGAGGTATGCGTGTGCGATCTTGCCAAGGCTCTGAACATGACACAGTCGGCTATTTCTCATCAGCTTCGCATTCTGAAGCAGAATAAGCTGGTAAAAAGCCGCCGGGAGGGCAAATCCATTTTTTATTCTCTGGCAGACGAGCATGTGCGCACCATTATCGACCAGGGAAGAGAGCACATTGAAGAAGAATAACAAGGCTGCAAGTGAACGGTAAAATAACAGGCTCTGAAGGGGTTGACTTCCTGGAGCCAATTTGATATATTAAATACACTTGTAGATTCCGTGAGGGAGTAGTTTGCGCGAAAGCGTGGTTTGTCAACAGTCGCGGCTTTGGTTCATTTTGGACCTTGCCTGGCAAATCTTAAAGAATGAGACTCATGTATGTCTGTTTTTGGCATACATGAGTCTTTTTACGTTTTGGAATTTTATACCTGCGCTATTGCCTTATAAGGAATCTCTAAAAAGGAAAAAATAATTATAACAAGAGTAAAGGAGAATGTTATGCAGGATTTTATTAATGGATTGCCAATCGCAGCAGTTATCCTGCTGTTGCTGGCAGGCTTTGCCTTCCTGGTAAAGGGTGCTGATCTTTTTGTAGAAGGAAGTTCCAGCATTGCAAGGAAATTAAAGGTTCCGCCTATTATCATCGGTCTTACCATCGTAGCCATGGGAACCTCACTTCCGGAAACCGCAGTCAGTGTAACGGCTTCTATGGTGCAGAATAATGAGCTTGCAGTCAGCAATGTGGTAGGCTCCAATATTTTTAATCTGATGTTTGTAATCGGTGTCTGCTCCATGTTGACTCCCATCATGGTACAAAAGGTAACTCTGATCAGAGATATTCCCTTGTCCTTTGGATGTGCCCTGTTGCTGCTTGTGCTGGGAATTCTTGGCATAGGTGATAAAACAGGAATGACACTTGGACATATAGACGGAATTGTTTTTCTTATTATATTTGCTGTATATATTTTCACAATGGTGCAAAGTGCAATGAAGGCCAGAGCGGCAGGACAGAAGGTTGAGATAGAAGGTGTTGAGGCCTGCGAAACGAAAGAACTGTCATATGCAAAAAGCATCCTCTTTCTCATCGTAGGAGCCGGTGCCATTGCATTTGGAGGCGATCTGACCGTTGATACTGCCAGCAGAATTGCAATCAAGCTTGGAATGAGCCAGACTCTGGTAGGCCTTACCATTGTATCCATCGGAACCTCACTTCCGGAGCTTGTAACCTCTATAGTTGCGGCCAGAAAGAATGAAGTGGATATGGCAATCGGAAATGCGGTAGGCTCCAATATTTTTAACATTCTGATGGTACTTGGAATTTCAGCAACCATCAGCCCGGTTGCTCTGCTTAGAGAAAATATCATCGATATTATTATCCTTATGATATTCACAGTGCTTGTGTGGCTTTTTGCAGGAACAAAAAGAAAAATCAGCCGTAAAGAGGGTATTATTATGGCACTGACTTATCTGGTTTACTGTGGATATATTATAATTCGTTAATCAGACTTACGTTAAAAAAAGCTTTTATCCGTTCCCTTTGGATAGATAAAAGCTTTTTTATGATAAATACACACGTTAAAGTACATTGCTGATGAAAATCTCCAGGCCGATTGCGATCAGGATCACGCCGCCTAAAATATCTGCTTTGTTGGAAAGCTTTGTACCGAAGCGTTTCCCAAGGGAAAGCCCCGTCATACAGATAAAAAAAGTAACCACAGCAATGATCACAGAACAGACAAGAGCCATCAGCCAGTCATAATTGGCGATGGTAAAGCCTACAGACAAAGCGTCAATGGAGGTGGCAACTCCCTGGATAAAAAGTGCTTTAAGACCAATCCCTGAAAATTCTTCCTCTTCCCCATTTCCCCGGATGCCGTTTATCAGCATGGAACCGCCGATATAAGCCAGCAGGATCAATGCAATCCATGGAATAAATTTCTCAAAAGACCGGAAGGATTCCACAATGGTATGAACACATAGCCAGCCGGCCATAGGCATAAAGGCCTGGAATCCGCCGAAGATCCCGGCAATACCGCACATTTTTCGGACTCTCATTTTGGGCTCATGAAGGCCGTTGGCAAGAGAGACAGAAAACGCATCCATTGCAAGCCCAACTCCCAGAAGAGCACTGTTGAGAAAAAAGACAAAGCTGTAACTCATTTTTACTTTCCTCCATATTTTAACTAGAGCGTGTTTGAAAAAGGCTTTCTGCAAGATGTGCGTCACAATTTGTGGGAATGATTTTTCAAACACGCTCTAAAAAGCATGAAAAAAGACCCGATATATAACCATCGCTATATATTGGGTCATCAACAATCTTATAAAAGGACAGACTCCATGTATAGCACCAGTTATACATGAGTCTCGCAATTTAATGCAAGCCAGACCAAAGCATTACTTTCTAACAGCTGTCGGCCGGTGTGTTGACTTGCCACGTGTGAATAACACGCTTGCTACTCCCTCACAGGGAAACCTTGTTTTGTAACTCTAGCAGATAAAAAAGAGTTTGTCAATAATATTTCTCAATAATATTGACATCCTGAAAAAATTAGAATAAACTAACCCCTGTAACAAGATAAAATTTCTCAATAAGGGGAATCATATGATGTGAGTGTCAATAAGTATAAATTGCTTATTTGTGCGAGCACAAACGCAATTTATACTTTTGACACTTACATCATCATATCATACATAGGAAAAGAGGACAGTACATATGACGTTAAAAGATCTTCCTATCGGAAAAACCGCTACTGTGACAGTAGTAGGCGGAGAGGGAGCCCTAAGACAGCATTTTCTGGATATGGGAATCATTCCCATGGCAGATGTGACAATGGTGAAATATGCACCTATGGGTGATCCTATTGAAATACGGATCCACAGCTACGAGCTGACCCTGCGCCTTGCAGATGCAGCCAAAATTGAAATCGAAAACATTAGAGATGCGAAAGCTCCAAAGAGAAACGAGCGTGCCAAAGCCATTCCTCATCCGGGACTTGGAGAAGGAGGCAAATACCACGAAAAGACAGATGAGCATCCCCTTCCGGAAGGAGAGCTTCTTACCTTCGCACTGGCAGGAAACCAGAACTGCGGCAAGACTACCCTGTTCAACCAGCTGACCGGCTCCAATCAGCATGTGGGAAATTTCCCGGGGGTAACTGTTGACCGTAAGGACGGTGCCATCCGCGGAAAAAAGAACACTCTTGTAACAGACCTTCCGGGAATTTATTCCATGTCACCTTATTCCAGCGAGGAAATCGTAACCAGAAGCTTTATTCTGGAGCAGAAGCCGAAGGGAATCATCAACATTGTAGACGCCACCAACATTGAACGAAATCTTTATCTGACCATGCAGCTGATGGAGCTGGATGTGCCCATGGTACTGGCACTGAATATGATGGACGAGGTAAGACAAAACGGCGGAGCTGTTTTGGTAAACCAGATGGAGGAGCTTCTTGGAATTCCTGTTGTTCCTATTTCAGCGGCAAAAAACGAAGGAATCGATGAGCTTGTAGCCCATGCCATTCATGTGGCAAAATATCAGGAACGCCCCAAACGGCTGGATTTTTGTGATGCCAATGACGATGGCGGAGCAGTTCACAGATGTCTTCACGGAATTATGCACCTGATCGAGGATCATGCCCAGAAGGCAGACATTCCGGTGCGCTTTGCAGCCAGCAAGCTTGCAGAGGGAGATGAGCTGATCCTGGAAAAGCTGAAGCTGGATCAGAATGAGAAGGAAACCTTAGAGCATATTGTAAAACAGATGGAAGCGGAAAGAGGCCTTGACCGTTCTGCAGCCATTGCACACATGCGCTTTGATTTTATTGAAAAGGTCTGTGACGAGACGGTTGTCAAGCCTCATGAAAGCAAGGAGCATTTAAGAAGCCAGAAGATGGATAAGATCCTTACCGGCAAATATACAGCAATTCCCTGCTTTGCAGGCATTATGGCTCTTGTGTTCTGGCTTACCTTCAGTGTGATCGGAAAAGGACTTTCAGATGTTCTTGACATGGGAATTTCCAGTCTGACAAATGCAGTGGATCAGCTGCTGACTGCCTGGAACGTAAATGATGTGCTTCATTCTCTTGTAATTGACGGTATTTTCAACGGTGTTGGAAGCGTACTCAGCTTTTTGCCTGTAATCGTCACCCTGTTTTTCTTTTTGTCTCTTCTGGAAGACAGCGGATACATGGCAAGAGTTGCCTTTGTAATGGATAAGCTTCTTCGTAAGATCGGACTTTCCGGACGAAGCATTGTGCCAATGCTGGTTGGCTTTGGCTGTACGGTTCCGGGAGTGATGGCAAGCAGAACACTTCCCTCTGAGCGTGACCGTAAGATGACCATTCTTCTTACTCCGTTTATGAGCTGCTCTGCAAAGCTTCCGATTTATGCATTCTTTACAGCAGCATTTTTCCCGAAATATGGGGCACTTGTAATGGTGGCACTTTATTTTGGCGGAATTCTGATGGGAATTCTGACGGCGTTGATTTTCGGCAAAACCCTGTTCAAGGGCGAGGCAGTGCCCTTTGTAATGGAGCTTCCGAATTACCGTCTTCCGGGAGCGAAAAATGTAGGGCAGCTGCTCTGGGAAAAAGCAAAGGATTTCCTGCAGAGAGCCTTTACGGTTATCTTTGTGGCAACAATTGTAATCTGGTTCTTACAGACCTTTGACCTGCATCTGAATATTGTGACAGATTCCAAGGACAGTATTCTGGCAGTTGTGGCAGGTATGGTGGCACCTGTATTTAAGCCTCTTGGCTTTGGAGACTGGAGATTTTCCACAGCCCTTGTCACAGGCTTTATGGCAAAGGAGAGCGTGGTTTCCACACTGTCCATTTTGTTTGGCAGCACGGCAGCCCTGACAGAGGTGCTGACACCCCTTGCAGCAGTCTGTCTTCTTACCTTCTGCCTTCTGTATACACCATGTGTGGCAGCTATTGCTTCTGTGAAGCGGGAGCTGGGTGGAAAATGGGCAGCAGAGGTGGTAATTATGCAGTGCGCAGTAGCCTGGGTTGCGGCATTTTTAGTAAAAATCATCGGCGTTTTCCTCGGATTTTGAGAAAAATGACTATTTTTCATTTTTGTTAAAATAAATATTGACTATTGGTCATTTTGGGTTATACTATAGTACGAAAGAAATGAATTAAGGAGATGACATCAATGGTCAAAGTAGGAAAATGGATAGCCAAGCATAAGGTTCTGGTTCTTCTTATCGGGCTTTTGCTGGTAATCCCGTCTGTGATCGGAATTGCAGAGACAAGAGTTAATTACGATCTGTTAAGTTACCTGCCGGATACCCTTGAAACTGTAAAGGGTCAGGATATTCTGGTGGATGAGTTTGGAATGGGCGCCTTTTCCATGGTAATCGTGGAAAATATGGAAATGAAGGATGTCCAGAAGCTGGAGGATGAGTTCAGCCAGGTAGAGCATGTTAAGGATGTTCTCTGGTATGATGATGTGGCAGATATCACCCTTCCTGTGGAAATGATTCCTGAGAAATACAGAAAGGTATTTATCAATGGCGACGCCACCATGATGCTGGTACTGTTTGATAATACCACATCCTCCGATGATTCCATGGAAGCCATTACAGAGCTTCGTAAGATTGCCAATGAGCAGTGCTTCCTTAGTGGTATGACAGGTGTTGTTACGGATATTAAGAATATTGCCATGCAGGAGCTGCCGATTTACGTTGTGATCGCAGCTGTGCTCAGCCTGATCGTTCTGGAGCTGACAAGCGGATCCTTCGTTGTTCCCTTCCTGTTCTTGCTTAGTATCGGACTGGCAATCCTCTATAACCTGGGCAGCAATATTATATTGGGAGAGACCTCCTATATTACGCAGGCACTTACTGCAGTCCTTCAGCTTGGTGTAACAATGGACTATTCCATTTTCCTTCTCAACAGCTATGAAGAGAATAAGAAGCGTTTCCCCGGTGAGAAAGACCGGGCCATGGGTCATGCCATTGCAAATACCTTCAAGTCTGTAGCAGGAAGCTCCGTTACAACGGTTGCCGGCTTTGTTGCACTTTGTGTTATGACCTTTGCCCTTGGACGTGACCTTGGTATTGTTATGGCAAAAGGCGTTGTCATTGGTGTTGTCTGCTGCGTAACCATTCTCCCTGCACTGGTTCTGTTCTTTGACAAACCAATTGAGAAGACACAGCATAAGCTTCTGTTTTCCAGAATGGATAAGCCATCTGCTTTTATTACAAAGCATTATAAGGCATGGGTTGTTATTTTCCTGGTTCTTTTGTTCCCGGCTATTTACGGAAACAATCATACACAGATTTATTACAACATTGCAGAATCCCTTCCGGCTACCCTGGACTGCAACATTGCAAACAATGAGCTGGAGAAAACATTTGCAGTAGGAAATATCCATATGGTTATGATGGATAATGACATGGATCCCAAGCAGAAGCAGAAGATGCTAAGCGAAATCGATGAGGTTGAGGGTGTAAAGTGGAGTCTGGGTATGAATTCCCTGATCGGCTCAACTGTTCCGGAATCCATGATACCAAGTGATCTGAAGAAGATTTTTAAGGGTGACCAGTATGAGCTTGCATTTGTCTGCTCCGAGTATGAATCTGCAACAGATGAGGTAAATGCCCAGCTTGCCAAGATCAATGAAATCGTTAAGAAATATGATGATACAGCAATGGTAATCGGCGAGGCACCGCTTATGAAGGACCTTCAGGATACGACAGATGCCGACCTGGTACGTGTAAATGTTATTTCCATCGGTGCTATTTTCCTGATCATCCTGATCATTTTCAAATCAATTTCCCTGCCTATTATTCTGGTTGCGGTTATTGAATTTGCGATTTTTGTAAACATGGCGATTCCGTTCTATCAGGGAATCAGTCTTCCGTTTGTTGCAAGTATTGTCATCGGTGCCATCCAGTTAGGAGCCACAGTTGACTATGCGATTCTGATGACCACCCGTTATCAGAGAGAGAGACAGCATGGTAAGGATAAGAAGGAAGCCATCAGCATTGCCCATAAGACCAGCATGCCGTCCATCATCAGCAGTGGTCTTAGCTTCTTCGCAGCAACCTTCGGTGTTTCCTGTTATTCACAGGTTGAGATGATCGGTTCTATCTGTACACTGCTTGCACGTGGTGCCATCATCAGTATGGTAGTCGTACTGTTCATTCTGCCGGCTATGTTCATGATCTTCGATAAGCTGATCTGCGTAACCTCCATCGGCTTCCTTGGAGATAAGAAAGCAGCGAAAGCAAAATAAAACATACATAGGAAAAATAAGTCCTGCTTCTAAGATGAGGCGGGACTTTTTTCGGTTGAATATAGGGAAAGAAAACGGTATAATTGAATTGCTGTTCAATTAAGTGGCGGTAAAATGCCTTCCGCAAGGAAAGGGCGCACCGCGATACAGGCAGCAGATAAGGAGTGAAGTGACAGATGACACTGAAAGAGATACTGACCCAGGTGCAGCAGGGAACCCTTTCCCCGGACGCAGCAGGGACGATGATCCGACAGGATGGATATAAAGAAATGGATTATGCCAAACTGGATACAGGCAGGAAAGCCCGTACCGGTTTTGCGGAGGTAATCTATTGCAGCAATAAGGCAGATGAGCATCTGCTGAAAATTTTTGAAAGATTGTACCATGAGGAGGGCGAAGTGCTGGGAACCAGAGCATCCCAGTCGCAGTATGAGCTTGTGCGGGAAAAATTCCCCCAGGTTCAGTACGATCCCCTTTCCCGGATTCTGAAAATAGAGAAGCTGGATAAGGTTCACGAGGGCAAAATCGCTGTGTGCACAGCTGGCACCGCAGATATTCCCGTTGCGGAGGAAGCTGCCCAGACAGCAGAGTATTTTGGTACCCATGTGGAGCGGATTTATGATGTGGGAGTCAGCGGAATGCACCGTCTGTTTTCCAGACTTGAGGTAATCCAGGAAGCCAACTGCGTGGTAGCAGTGGCAGGCATGGAGGGCGCCCTGGCAAGCGTCATGGGCGGACTGGTAAGCCGTCCGGTGATTGCAGTGCCTACCTCTGTGGGATACGGCGCCAATTTCCACGGACTGTCTGCCCTTCTCACTATGATCAATTCCTGCGCAAACGGAATTGCAACCGTCAACATCGACAATGGATACGGTGCCGGCTATCTGGCTACGCAGATTAACCGTCTGGCACTGGGAAAATAAGGAGACAAAATGGGAAAAACATTATATTTGGAATGCTATTCCGGAATCAGCGGGGATATGACAGTAGCAGCCCTTTTGGACTTGGGCGCAGATCAGGAAGTACTGGGAAAAGTACTTGCAAGCCTGCCCGTGCAGGGCTTCGAGACCAAAATCAGCCGTGTAAAGAAATCCGGAATTGACGCATGTGACTTCGACGTAATCCTGGACGCCGAGATCGACGGACATGATCATGATATGGAGTATTTACATGGACATGAGCATCCTGCAGAGGCAGCACAGCTGAGTAAGATGGAAGTGCATGCGCATAGTCATGAAGAAGAGCATAGCCATGAGCATGTACACGCTCACCAGCACTCTCATAGTCACGAAGAAGAACATTCACATGGACACACACACAGCCATGAAGAGGAACCTAATCATGAGCATGTCCATACTCACGATAACGAACATGAACATTCTCATAATCAGGAAGACCATGCGCATGAGCACACACACAGCCATGATGGTGAGCATACCCATGATCACCACCACCATCACCAGCACCGCGGCATGAAAGGAATCCGCCAGATTATTGCTGCCGCCGACATGACCGAAAACGCGAGAAAAATCTCCCTGGACATTTTCGAAATACTTGCCCAGGCGGAAGCCAAAGCCCACAACGTGCCCGCAGAGGAAGTTCATTTCCACGAAGTTGGCGCCGTAGACTCCATTGTAGATATTTTATCCGTGGCAGTCTGCCTGGACAACCTTGGAATCACAGACGTGATCATCCCTGTATTATATGAAGGAATCGGCACCATCCGCTGCCAGCACGGCATCCTTCCGGTTCCCGTTCCTGCCGTCACCAACATTGTACAGCAGTGCGGCCTGGACCTTAAGATTACCCAGGTAAAAGGCGAGCTTGTCACCCCAACAGGCGCCGCAATCGTAGCCGCAGTGCGCACCGGCAAAACACTTCCGGAGAATTTCGAAATTGAAAAAATCGGCATCGGAGCCGGCAAACGAACCTACGAATGCCCGGGAATCCTCCGCGCCATGCTGATTCGAAACACAGACTCCGACCAATCCAGCGATGACAAAGACGTTATCTACAAACTGGAAACCAACATCGACGATTGCAGCGGTGAAGTCCTTGGCTTCGTAATGGAGCGCCTTTTTGAAGCAGGCGCAAGAGACGTCCACTACACCCCTGTATATATGAAGAAAAATCGCCCAGCATGGCTGCTCACCGTAATCTGCAAGGAAGAAGATGTCCCCGGCATGGAAGCCCTGATTTTCGCAGAGACCACCAGCATCGGCATCCGCAAGGCAAGAATGGAGCGTACCATTTTACCAAGACGCAAAGAAAAAGTCATGATCCCCTTCGGCGAAGTGGAAGTAAAAATCTGCGGCCCGGAAGGCGCCCAGAAGTGCTACCCGGAATACGAAAGCCTTGCCAAAATCTGCCGCAAAACCGGAATCTCCTACGCCGAAGCCTATCAGATGGCCGTAGAAGCCAGCCGGAACCGAGGTTAATATTGCAACCCATGGTAGAGTGTGCTAAAATACAGCTTAGTTTTTTCGGAGACACAATCTCCGGGAAAGCCAATCTATTTATACAATGGAGTGAATATGAAGAAATACATTGACAATTTCAGACAATACCAGTTCCTGTTAAGCGAGCTGGTAAAAAAAGGAATCAAGCTGAAATACCGCCGTTCCTATCTCGGTATTGTATGGTCAATGCTGGAGCCTTTGCTTTCCATGATCGTACTGACCATCGTATTCGGAACTCTCTATGGAAACAAAGACAGAACCTTCCCTGTATACATTCTGACAGGACGTCTTCTGTACAGCTTTTATTCACAGGCCACCAAAGCAGCGCTGAAATCCATCCGTGCCAACTCCGGCATGATCAAGAAGGTATATGTACCCAAGTATTTATACCCCCTTTCAGCCGTTGCTTATAACTATGTAATTTTCCTGATCTCCCTTTTGGTGCTTGCAATCGTAAGCGTGATCCTTGGAGTGAAGCCTACCATTTATCTGCTTCAGGCTCCGGTGCCGCTGCTTATTATCCTGCTTTTCTCTTATGGAAGCGGAATGCTTCTTGCAACCATCGGCGTATTTTTCCGGGATATTGAATATCTGTGGTCCGTAGCCCTGATGATGATCATGTACACCTGCGCGATTTTCTACTATCCAAGCAAGCTCCTTAAGAGCGGCTGGGCATGGATCCTGAAATTCAACCCGCTGTACTGCATCATCCAGATTTTCCGTTCCGCAATTTTCGGAAAGCCTATGTATCCGCCATATGTATTATATGCAGTGGGATTCAGCGTTATGATCACCATTGTGGGCGTAATCTGCTTCCGAAAAAAGCAGGATCAGTTTATTCTTTATATTTAAGGAGAAAATATGAGCCAGAATGCCATAGAAGTAAATGATGTAAGTATGAAATTCAACCTGAGCCGCGAGAAGGTTGACAGCTTAAAGGACTACATTTTTAAAGCCATCAAAGGTGAACTCCAGTACAATGAGTTCTGGGCTCTCAGAGACATTAATTTCAGCGTGGAAAAAGGAGACCGTGTGGGAATACTGGGCCTTAATGGAGCTGGAAAAAGTACCCTTCTTAAGGTAATCTCCGGCGTATTCAAGCCCACCACAGGAAGCGTGAAAAAGCACGGCAAAATGGTTCCTCTTCTGGAACTTGGCGCAGGCTTTGAGCCCCAGTACACTGGAACCGAGAACATTTATCTTTACGGTTCCATGCTTGGCTATACCAAGGATTTTATTGACAGCAAATACGAGGAGATTGTGAAATTTTCCGAGCTTCAGAAATTTATGGATGTTCCGGTGAAAAATTATTCATCCGGTATGAAATCAAGGCTTGGATTTTCCATCGCCACAGTTGTGGAGCCCCAGATTCTGATCCTGGACGAGGTGCTTTCCGTCGGAGATGCCAAGTTCCGTAAGAAAAGCGAGAAGAAGATCATGAGCATGTTCGACTCCGGTGTCACCGTGCTTTTCGTATCCCATTCCCTGGAGCAGGTTATGCGTCTTTGCAACAAAGCCATGATCCTGGAAAAAGGCCAGCTGCTTGCATACGGCGATATTGGCCCTATCGCAGAGCAGTACAGCCAGATGATCAACTAAAACGATAAAAAGAGCTTGACACAAACATCTGTGTGCTATATAGTTAAAAGCACATGTGATGAAAAGAAAGGAAAGGAGGCAGTAATATGAATATCACAGGAATAAGAAACAATCATTTACATGAAAACCTGAGATTAAGGAATATCCAGCTGCCTGCTTTTATGGACTGCGAAGCGATGTGAGAAGGGCTTTTTCTTAGATAAAAGCATCCTAAGAATTGGACGGATTCACACAGAGCGAATATTGCAGTGACTTTTGCGTATACAGGACATCCCTTGATTCAGAGGGGTGTCCTTTTTTTACTGTCAATTTTGACAAATGCATATGGCGCAGTTCCCATAAAGCACAATGCGTTATTTAGGGGAGCTTACGCGAAGTGCTTTTGTCTGGACCAGAAGAGCAAAAGAAAAGCAGGAAGTAAAACCAAAACAGGGGGAAAGTATGAAATCAAAAAGAAAAACTGACAAATTCCGGATCATTTTCCGTTTCCTGAAAGGAAATATCCGGTTTTTAGTGGGAACCTTAGTGTTTTCCGTGCTGTTTACAGCATGCAACGCACTGATCCCGCAAATCGTGAAATACACGGCAGACCATATTCTGGTGCTGGATGGAATCCCGGATGGTCTGAACGTGCGGCAGGCCTTGTTACTGGCCGCCATTCTGGTGGTAGCCGCAGCTGTTTTGTCGGGGATTTTTAATTACCTGAGTAAAATGTGCCTGGCAAAAGGCTCCGAGAATTTTTTGAAATCCATCCGTGATACCTTGTATCATCATACCCAGTATCTGCCATTTTCCTGGCATGTACAGCATCAGACCGGAGAAATCATCCAGAGGTGCACCTCAGACGTGGAAGTCATCCGCAACTTTGTGTGCCGGCAGCTTCCAGAGGTGTTCCGAATCTGTTTTCTGATTATTTTGTATCTGGGAATCATGTTTTCCATGAATGTGCCCATCACCCTGGCGGCGGCAGCCTTTTTCCCGGTGATCATCGGCTATTCCGCATTCTTTCATTCCCGGATCGGGAAGCGGTTCCAGGATGCCGACGAGGCGGAAGGCGCCCTTTCCAGCACCGTGCAGGAGAACCTGACAGGAGTGCGGGTGGTCCGTGCCTTTGGACGTGAGAAATACGAGATCGACCGCTTTGACCAGAAAAACAACGCCTACTCAGACCTCTGGGTTTACCTGGGGAAGCTGATGAGTGTGTTCTGGGCATCTGGCGATCTGATCACCAACCTGCAGGTATTGACGGTTATGGTTCTGGGCGTGGTGTTCGCTGTGGAAGGAAGGATCACCCTTGGCGAATTTATTGCTTTTCTTTCCTACAACGCCTCCCTCACCTGGCCGGTGCGAAGCCTGGGCAGAATCATCTCCGATATGAGTAAGGCAGGCGTTTCCATGGAGCGTGTGGCTTATATTCTGGAAGCAGAGGAAGAGGATGCGACAGATGCCAATAACAAGCCAGCGCTGACCGGAGACATCTGTTTCCGCAATGTGTCCTTCGCTTATTCCCTGGATCACCCGATTTTGAAAAACATCAACTTCACCATCCCAGCAGGCAGCACCTTCGCCATCCTTGGCACCACAGGCAGCGGCAAATCCACCATGGTCCATCTTCTGAACCGCCTGTACGATCTGCCAGAGGGATGCGGAAGCATCACCATCGGCGGCACGGACATCCGTGACATCGACCGCCAGTATCTGCGCCAGAACATCGGAATGGTCCTTCAGGAACCCTTCCTTTTCTCCCGGACCATCCGGGAAAACATCGGCATCACAAAGGAGCAGCTTCTGGATGAGGAAATCCGCCATGCAGCGGAAATTGCCTGTGTGGACGAGTCCATCCTGCATTTTACCGACGGATACGACACCATTGTGGGAGAGCGCGGCGTCACCTTATCAGGCGGTCAGAAGCAGCGAGTGGCAATTGCCCGCATGCTGATGAAGCAGGCTCCGGTGCTGGTATTTGACGATTCCCTTTCCGCAGTAGATACCGAGACAGACAACAAGATCCGCAAAGAACTGAAAAAAGAGATGGAGAAAGCCACGGTCATTATGATTTCCCACAGAATCACTTCCCTTATGCAGGCAGACTGCATTATTGTCATGGACAAAGGGGAAATCCAGCAGATGGGAACTCACGACCAGCTGATCCAGCAGGACGGACCATACAAAGATATTTATGAGATACAGATGAACAGTGACATTCGTCTCATGGAAGGAGGTGCAGTATGCGAATAGAAGAAAAAGAATATACCAAATCCATAGACCTTTCCATCTGGAAAAAAATATTTCCCTTTCTTGCACCAAGAAAAAATACATTGATCATGGTTGTGCTGATGAATCTGCTTTGTTCAGTTGTGGACATTATTATGCCTTTGTTCCAGCGCCATGCCATTGATTCCTTTATTGAGAAGAATACCCTGTCAGGCCTTGGTGGATTTATCCTTTTGTATATTGCCGTGATCGTGTTCCAGATGTGTACGGTAATCTGCTTTACCAGAGGATGCATGAAAATTGACGTGGAAACAGGCCGCGATATGAAGCGCGCCCTGTTTGTCCACCTTCAGAAACTGTCCTTTTCCTATTACAACGCCACTCCGGTAGGATATATTCTCTCCAGGGTAATGAACGATGTGGCAAGGATCACCGAGCTGATCGCCTGGGATGTGATCGACATGCTCTGGGCCATTTCCTATGTGGTTGGCGTGCTTGTGGCAATGCTTTTCCTGAACTGGAAACTGGCACTGGTGATCATGATGATCGTACCGGCTATTGCCGTGCTCACCTGGTACTTCCAGAACCGGATCCTTACCTGGAACCGTCAGGTACGCAAGATCAATTCCAAGATCACAAGCGGCTACAACGAGGGGATTATGGGCGCAAAAACGGTGAAGTCCCTGGTGGTGGAGGAGAAAAATTTCGGCGAATTTTCCGCAGTAACAGAGGAAATGCGAAGTGCCTCCATCAAAGCAGCAAGACTGAACGCCATTTACATTCCTATGGTAGCGTTTTTCGGTTTTTTGGCTACTGCCCTTGTGCTGGACCGCGGCGGAATTATGGTACTTGACGGACGGCTGGATCTGGGAACCCTTGCTGCCTTTACTGCTTATGCAGTAGGAATCTTCGAGCCAATCCAGAGACTTGCCGGAATTTTGTCCCAGTGCATTTCCGCGCAGGCAAATATTGAGAGGGTGACCTCCCTTCTGGAAGAGAAGCCCCAGGTGGTAGATTCCCCGGAAGTGCTGGAGAAATACGGTGATTTCTTTGATCCCCACAAGGAGAACTGGGAGCCTATTAAAGGTGACATTGAGTTTGAGCACGTTTCCTTCCAGTATCCAGACGGAAAAGAAGAGGTATTAACCGACTTCAACCTGAAAATCCCGGCTGGCACCAACGTGGCAATCGTAGGAGAGACCGGTGCTGGCAAAAGTACGCTGGTCAATCTGGCCTGCCGTTTCTTCGAGCCGACGAAAGGCAGAATCCTGATCGACGGCAGGGATTACCGGGAGAGAAGCCAGCTGTGGCTGCACAGTAATATTGGCTATGTGCTTCAGAATCCTCACCTGTTTTCCGGCACGGTAATGGAGAACATCCGCTATGGAAGACTGGATGCCACAGACGAAGAGGTGAAGGCAGCTGCCCGGGCAGTACATGCGGATGAGGTTGCCGAGAAACTGGATAAGGGCTATGACAGCGATGTAGGAGAGGGCGGCGACCGTCTTTCCACAGGAGAGAAGCAGCTCCTTTCTTTTGCCAGGGCAGTTCTTGCGGACCCCGCCATCTTCGTTCTGGATGAGGCAACCTCCTCCATTGACACCAAAACCGAGCAGCTGATCCAGCAGGCTACAGACAAGCTTCTGAAAGGAAGAACCTCCTTCCTCATTGCCCACCGTCTGTCCACCATCCGGAACGCAGATCTGATCCTAGTAGTGCGGGATGGAAAAATCGTAGAGCAGGGCAGGCACCTGGAGCTGCTGGAAAAGAAGGGCTATTACTATCAGCTGGTACGGCAGCAGTTCGCAGATGAGGAGTCACGGAAGGTGTTGAGGTAGAGCGTGTTTGGCAGATATGTACATCTGTCTGCCCCTGGCGAAAAATAATGCATGAAATTTGTATAATTATACTTGACTTCCCAAAACTTTGGTAGTAAAATTACTTCAGTTCGTTAAACAACTAAATTTAAAAAGGATTAAATTCCTTGAAGGGAAGCAGTAGGAACAGGAAGCTTGTCTACAGAGAGCTGCGCAGGTGGAAAGCAGCGTCAGGTCTGTTTTGAAGATCATCCCCGAGAAGGGAAGCCGAACGCTTCACAGGACAAGTAGGTTTCCACGGTTGTTCCCCGTTATCGGAACCACGTATGTCGGTACGTTGTCTTTTCGTACTTGTTTCAAAGGAGAAACAGGGTGGTTGCGGCCTTATATAGTCCGTCCCTAGTTTAGGGGCGGACTTTTTGCGTGAAAGTCCCGGACAGCAGCCTTGCATCTCCCATGCTTGCATGGGAAATTCAAGGATATTGGACGGGCAAGACGACATGAGCAAGTAGGGCAATAGCCCGGATTGCGAATGTCGTCGGCAGCTGCGGGAGCGCCAACGGCGCAAAGACAAAAACCGCACAAGCAACAAAGGAGGAGAAATCAATGAAAGTATTCAAGAAAATCATGAATGCAGTAGCAGCAGTGGAAAATTGTATTCTTGTAGTATCCACCCTGCTGATACTGATCCTGACAGTGGGAAATGTTTTTTCCCGTAAAGTCATCCATCGTTCCTGGTCCTTTACCGAGGAGCTTGTAGTTGCAGTCTTTGTTCTTATTACCTTAATGGCTGCCGCACTTGCATGTCGCGAAGGAGAGCTGGTCAACCTGTCCCTGGTTACAGACCGTCTTCCCAGGAAGCTGAAAAAACCATCCGTAATCCTTTCCACTGTACTTTGCATTATTTTTACTGCCATCTTATTCTGGTTTGGCATGGACAAAGTAATCACACAGCTGGAGAACGGCAAACGTACCTTCGTACTGAACTGGCCGGAATGGATTTTCTGGTCCTTTGTTCCAATCGGATCCGGATGCATGATCTTACATTTTATTGAATATTGCATTGACTACTGTACTGATAAAATCAAGAAGGAGGATAAATAAATGATAAGCGTAGTTCTTTTTGTTTCATTTTTTGTTTTCCTGATCATGGGTGTGCCCATTGCAATCTGTCTGGGCCTGTCCTCTGTGTGTGCAATTTTGTACTCTGGAACCTCCCTTACTATTGTGGCAACCAACATGTATGCCGGAATCAGCAAATTTCTGCTTCTGGCAATTCCGTTTTTCGTACTTTCCGGAAATATCATGGCGAAAGCCGGAATTTCCAAAAGACTTGTTAAATTCGTTGACACCTGTGTGGGACACAGAAGAGGCGGTATTGCAATCGTATGCGTTATTGTAGCCTGCTTTTTCGGTGCAATTTCCGGTTCCGGCCCGGCAACTGTTGCAGCCCTTGGCGCAGTTCTGGTTCCGGCAATGGTGGAAAGAGGCGGCTTTAGCGCACCATTTTCTACTGCGCTTATGGCCACCTCAAGTTCCATCGCTATTGTCATTCCGCCAAGTATCGCATTCGTTGTATATGCCTCCATTACAGGCGTATCCATCGCAGATATGTTCATGGCAGGTATTGTACCTGGTATTCTGATGGGCGTTGCACTTGTTATCGTAGTTATGGTGGAAGCCAGAAGAAAAGGCATCCAGCCGGCACAGAAAAAAGCCACAGCCAGGGAACGCTGGGATGCATTTAAGGATGCTTTCTGGGGCTTCCTTATGCCGATCATTATCCTGGGCGGTATTTACGGCGGCGTTTTTACCCCAACAGAGGCAGCAGCCGTATCCGTTGTATATGGTCTGTTTGTAGGTATGGTAATCTATCGTGAGGTAAAATTAAAAGACCTGTTTGACCTTTGTGTTGATTCTGCGAAAACAACCGGAGGAATTATGCTGATCGTAGCATGTGCTTCCCTGTTTTCTTATGTATGTACCAAATTCGGTATTGCAGATGCAGCTTCTCAGCTTCTTGGAAGCATTGCACATAACCAGTTTACCTTCCTTCTGATCGTAAACATTATCTTCCTTATTGCAGGCTGCTTCATTGATGCAAACTCTGCAATGTACATTTTCATTCCGGTTATGCTTCCGGTATGTAAAGCGCTTGGCTATGATGTGGTAGCCTTTGGTGTTATGGCAACTGTAAACCTGGCAATCGGACAGGTTACCCCTCCTGTAGGAGTCAATCTGTTTGTGGCAATCGGAATCAAGATTAAAAAAGGCATGGAGGTTACCCTTCAGGAAATTTCCAAAGCCGTTATGCCTATGCTGGCAGCATGTATTGCTGTGCTTCTGGTTGTAACCTATATTCCGGTTACCTCAACAGCACTGCCAAAAGCTCTTGCGAAAAACGGTGCTTATTCCGGAAACTCTGCTTCCGGCGAAACCGGTTCCACCGCAGTCTCTGCAGCTGGCGAGGAGGATCATTCCTTCAATGAAATCGGTGACTACAGCGACCTTGGCTGGGAGGAAACCACCTGGAACTTTACCTGCTCCACAACAGAAACCTCTACCTGGGCAGATGGCGGCCGTAAGTTTGGCGAGCTGATGGAAAAAGCCACAGGGGGAAAAGTAAAGGTAAATGTATATGCAGCAGATCAGCTGACAAACGGAAACCAGTCCGAAGGAATCCAGGCATTGATGAACGGAGATCCGGTACAGATTTCCATGCATTCCAACCTGATCTACTCTGCCTTTGACCCAAGATTCAACGTAGTGTCCCTGCCGTTTATCTACGATTCCGTGGAAGATGCAGATGCCAAGTTTGACGGTGAGGCAGGAGAAAAATTAAAGGAAATCCTCAGTGAGTATGGTCTGCACTGTATGGGAATTGCAGAGAACGGCTTCCGTGAGCTTACCAACAGTGTCCGCGAGGTAAAATCCGTGGACGATATGAAGAACCTGAAAATCCGTGTGGCAGGCTCCAACCTTCTTATGGAATGCTATAAGAGATGGGGAGCAGACGCTACCAACCTGAACTGGTCTGAAACCTATACCGCTCTTCAGCAGAACACAGTTGAAGGCCAGGAGAATCCCCTTCCGGCAATTGATGCAGCCAGTGTGCAGGAGGTTCAGCCATACTGCTCCATGTGGGATGCAATTTATGACTGTCTGTTCTTCTGCATCAATCAGGACATTTACAATGGACTGACTCCTGAGCAGCAGGCGGTTGTAGACGAGGCTGGTCAGAAAGCAGTAGAGTATGAGCGTTACATTAACCGTTCCGGCGATGAAGAGATTATGGATCGCTGGGCAGAGAAAAACGGTGTAACCTTTACCCAGAAAGAGGATATGGACATTGATTCCTTCAAAGAGGCTGTAGACGGTATAGACCAGTGGTTTGTAGAAGAACTGAAGAAACAGGGCTATGACGATGCAGAAGAGCTGGTGGAGGCATTTGCAGGAATCGGTGATTACAGCGACCTTGACTGGAAGGAAACCACCTGGAACTTTACCTGCTCCACAACAGAAACCTCTACATGGGCAGATGGCGGCCGTAAGTTCGGCGAGCTCATGGAAAAAGCCACAGGCGGAAAAGTCAAAGTAAACGTATACGCAGCCGATCAGCTGACAAACGGAAACCAGTCCGAAGGAATCCAGGCACTGATGAACGGAGACCCGGTACAGATTTCCATGCACTCCAACCTGATCTACTCTGCCTTTGACCCGAGATTCAACGTGGTATCCCTGCCGTTTATTTACGACTCTGTGGAAGATGCAGATGCCAAGTTTGACGGCAAGTCAGGAGAAAAATTAAAGGAAATCCTCAGTGAGTATGGTCTGCATTGCATGGGAATTGCAGAGAACGGCTTCCGTGAGCTTACTAACAGCGTCCGCGAAGTAAAATCCGTGGACGATATGAAGAACCTGAAAATCCGTGTAGCAGGATCCAACCTTCTTATGGAATGCTATAAGAGATGGGGAGCAGATGCTACCAACCTGAACTGGTCTGAAACCTATACCGCTCTTCAGCAGAATACAGTTGAGGGCCAGGAGAATCCCCTTCCGGCAATTGATGCAGCCAGTGTGCAGGAGGTTCAGCCATACTGCTCCATGTGGGATGCAATTTATGACTGTCTGTTCTTCTGCATCAATCAGGACATCTATGACGGACTGACTCCTGAGCAGCAGGAGGTTGTGGACAAAGCAGGAAGAATGGCAGTGGAATATGAGCGTTACATTAACCGTTCCGGTGACGAAGAGATTATGGATCGCTGGGCAGGGAAAAACGGTGTAACCATTACCCAAAAGGAAGATATGGACATTGATTCCTTTAAAGAGGCTGTAGACGGCGTAGATCAGTGGTTTGTAGAAGAACTGAAAAACCAGGGCTATGACGATGGCCAGGAGCTGGTAGACGCATTTAAGTAAATAAAGAAAAACACCTTCTGAGATGGGAGAGCATTTCAGAAGGTGTTTTTTTACAATAATCCTGCAATTCTCAGGGAACACCATACCAGCAAAAGGGCCATAACCCCGTTCATCAGCTTATAATGTCCACTGTAAAACCGCTTTAGCATATTTCCTGCAAACGCCCAGATCAGATTTCCCAGTGCCCCGAGAAACATCAGATACACCGCAAACCCAAACAGTATGGGAGCTTTTGTCTCATAAGGCAGAATATAAGCGGAAAACATAGTCAGTCCATAAATGATAATCTTCACATTCACCAGCTGCAGGAAATAGCCCATGAGCCAGGTGGGCTTTTTCTCCTGTACCGCATCTGAGGGCGGAAGTCGGCGCCAGGTCTGCCATGCCAGATACAGCACATAGGCAGCACCCAGATACTTCATCACAGGCTGGATTCCCGGAACCACTTTTCCAAGGGTGCTGCAGAACAGTCCGGAAAGACACATCAAAGTAAGAGAACCGCTCCAGATTCCCGTCATAAACCGCAGATTCCCGGAAATTCCATATTTGCTTGCCGTGGAAAGCAGCAGGATATTATTTGGCCCCGGTGACCACACCGTGAGAATGGCAGACAGGGTCATTTCAATAAAAACAGATAAAGGCATGGAAATCCCCTCCTTTGGTATTTTGCAGGATGCGGCATATGGAACAGGAAGTATCCTTTCTCACATATAAGAAAGGCGCAACATTCTACATGCTGCGTCCTTGCAAAATCTGTACAAATTATGATTTCCTGTATCATAACACAAAATTGCCCGGATGTATATAGAATATTCGAACCATAAGTTGCAAGCTAAATTTAATGATATGAGTGTCAAAAGGTCTTTTGACACTCATTTGATCCCTGGATTGCTACGCAGCTACGCAGCTCCCGCAATCCTCCAAATATTCGAAATCCGCTGATTTACTACGTAAATCGCTACTTTCTCATATTTGGCGTGTCCCAAGTTCAAAAGCCTTATCGTGCAAGCACGAACGGCTTTTTGACCTTTTGACACTGGTATCATTAAATATTTGTAAAATTCAAGCAAAATGGGAATAGATATGATATAATACAGAAAATAACGAGGCCGTGAGCAGATTCAGAGCTTAACAGCATCAGATATAAGGAGGAATTGCAATGCTGAAAACCTGGATACCGGAAGAGATACCGGAAAAAGATGAACTGAAAAAACGAATCAAGGAAGCAGGAGAGAAGCTTTACCAGCAGCAGATGAAGCTAAAGGAGCATAAGCTTCCGGTGCTTGTGCTGTTTGAAGGCTGGAGTGCATCCGGCAAGGGAAGCACCATAGGTAAGGTGATCAAATATATTGATCCTCGCTTTTTTAAGGTGGCTACTATGTCCAAGCCTACAGAAGATGAGCTGCGCAGACCGTTTCTGTACCGCTATTTCAACCAGATCCCGGAAGCTGGCAAATTTACCTTTCTGGATTCCGGCTGGATGGAGCAGACCTGTAAGGATTGCCTGAATGGATTAGAGGAGGAAGCTTACACACAGCGGATTGAGAGTATTAAGCATTTTGAGCGGCAGCTTACAGATAATGGTTATCTGGTACTGAAATTTTTCATGGAGATCGATAAAAAAGAGCAGACAAGCCGCATGGAGCACCTTCACAAGGATCATGATACCAGGTGGCGTGTAAATGATTTTGACAAATGGCAGAATGAACACTACAAACGCTGCCAGAAGGTTTTTGACCGCTATCTTACAGACACCAACACCTCCATTGCACCCTGGTATATCATCGATGCTGCAGACAGAGGCTGGGCGGAGCTTCAGGTGCTTGAGACAATGGTAAATAATATTGACGTTGCCCTGCAGAACAGCGCCCACAGTGCGCCTCTTCTTCCAAATGTTTTTCCTCTTGTGAAAATGCCCCGGCTTTCTGAAATCGAACTGGCAGACAAGGTGATGGAAGATGAGGAATATAAGAAGGAGCTGAAACATCTGCAGAAAAAACTGGGAGAACTTCATAACCGTCTGTATCGGAAGCGTGTGCCTGTGATCATTACCTATGAGGGCTGGGATGCAGCCGGAAAGGGCGGAAATATCAAGCGAATTACAGAGGCTCTTGATCCCCGTGGCTTTGAGGTTCATCCTATTGCCAGCCCGGAGCCCCATGAAAAGGCACGTCATTATCTGTGGCGTTTCTGGACAAGACTGCCTAAGGATGGCCATATTGCTATCTTTGACCGCACCTGGTACGGCCGTGTGATGGTGGAAAGGCTGGAGGGCTTCTGCAGTGAAAATGACTGGAAGCGTGCTTACAATGAGATCAATGAGTTTGAGAAGGAGTTGTCTGACTGGGGTGCTGTGATTATTAAATTCTGGGTTCAGATTGATAAGGATACCCAGCTTGCCCGCTTTACAGATCGCCAGAATAATCCGGAAAAACAGTGGAAAATCACTGACGAGGACTGGCGCAACCGCGAGAAATGGGATGCCTACGAAACCGCCGTAGACGAAATGCTCACCAAAACCAGCACCGCCTACGCTCCGTGGCATATTCTGGAATCTGTGGATAAGAAGTATGCGAGAATTAAGGCATTGAAAATTGTAGTGAAAGAATTGGAAAAAGCGTTAGAATAGTGGATTCAATAGGGACGCATCCGGGCACCTGTTATTCCACGCAGGTCGGTGCAACGCTCCGGTGAACTAACTGCTAACTACGACTAAATCGTTCAGGATAGCCTTCACGATTAAGTCTTCGTAAGCAGTGGATTTCACCTTCGCTAAGAACGCACCTGAAATGACCTGCTTAGGAATAACAGGTGCCCGGATGCTGTGTACTGGATGGAACTGATGAGTACAAGGGAAGTTTATATAGGGCTTATACCGGATTATAAGAGGATGGGTTACGCATGCTTTACAGATGAGAAAATCACCCTGTGTCAATATAGCAGATACTTAATTTTTGCTGTATTACCAGTTGTCGATAACCAGCGATTTTGCAAGGTATATTCATGTAGCAGGCCATTTCAGGAGCGTCTTTAGTGGAGGCGAGATCCGATGGTTACGGAGACTTAGGCGCGAAGGCTCTCCTGAGCGTCTTAGTCGAAGTTACCAGCTAGCTTGCCGGAACGTTGCGACGGCCTGCGGTGAATATACCTTGTAAAAGCGCGTACGGGTAACGGCATACATCATGCCCTCAAATAATTCCTCATAGTCTTCAGCGCATTTTTCTCCAACCTGCTGACCTGCGCCTGGGAAATCCCAATCTCCTGGGCCACTTCCATCTGTGTTTTCCCCTCATAGAAACGCAAGTCAATAATATGCCGCTCCCGCTGATTCAGCCTGTTAATCGCCTCCCGCAGGGAAAGGTTCTCCACCCAGTTTTCCTCCCGGTTCTTCTTATCACTGATTTGATCCATCACGTAAAGGGTATCCCCACCCTCCGTATAAACCGGCTCAAACAAACTCACCGGATTCTGGATCGCATCCATCGCATAAACAATCGTCTCCTTCTCAATCCCAATCTCGTTGGCAATCTCCGCAATCGTCGGCTCCTTCAGATTATTCTTCATGTAAGTCTCTTTCGCATAAATCGCCCGGTAAGCAATATCCCGCAAAGACCGGCTCACCCGAATACTGTTGTTATCCCGGAGATACCGCCGGATTTCCCCAATGATCATAGGCACTGCATAAGTAGAAAATTTTACATTCAATGTAGTGTCAAAATTGTCGATGGCCTTAATCAACCCAATACACCCGATCTGAAAAAGATCATCCATATTTTCACTGCTCCCTGAAAAACGCTTGATCACACTGAGAACAAGCCGCAGATTTCCTTTAATATAAAGCTCCCTGGCCTCTTCATCACCCTCTTTGATCCGGCGAAAAAGTTCCTCTTTTTCCTCTGCTTTCAATACCGGAAGCTTCGACGTATTAACTCCGCAAATTTCAACTTTGTTAAGTGCCATTTTATGAATCCTCCTTTTTGTGCATAAGTAAACGGATTAATAAAATGATTCTCATGCCGGAGGATAAATATTCTTTTTTCGGGAAAATATAAAAATTATTGCCCCTTGACAATTTAAAACCATATTGCAATGAGCTTAGCAGGTTTCATAGTTTGTAACTCCTGGCTGGTGTTATATTTTGCCTGAATTTGGCTGTATTAGTCTTTTTTACAGCAATGCTTTTCATCAATCTCTACTAAAATAATGTCATCCCCAATCTGCCGGATGCAGTTCCAGGGAATGACATACTCGCTGGCCGGACCCCAGAAACAGAAGCAAAAGCTCCCGGGTCCCGGAACCACAATAGCCGTAATACACCCGCTTTCGCAGTCAAACTCCACATCCACCGGGCAGCCCAAAGTACGGCAGGTACAGATATTGATCACTTCTTTTTGTTTTAATTCGCAGATACGCATGAAAAATACCTGTTTTTTATGAGATTATGCAAAAATTCTGAAAATATGCCCAGAGTTTGTTGACACACTTTCTATATTTAAAGTATAATAAAAATTAAGAAATTCAGTCCGTTTTATGTTACCGAATGAAAAGATTGGTGCTGGTTCTGGCAAGTGAGAAAATACCTGTAAAAGTGCCAATGAATTGCTCCTAAAAAATGAGGAATACCTAATATAAAGTGATGCCGCCAACAAGCGGCATGTCCGTTTTGAAAGGCTGATACATGGGAGCGAAAAGGAGGGAGACAAGTTCATATGAGATGCCCATATTGCAATCAGGATAATACAAGAGTAGTAGATTCAAGACCAGTAGAAGAAACTAATTCCATCCGCCGCAGAAGATTGTGCGATTCCTGCGGAAGGAGATTTACTACATATGAGAATGTGGAGATCATTCCGCTGACGGTCATCAAGAAAAATCTGAACCGGGAGCAATACGACCGCAACAAACTGATCAACGGCATCCGCCGCGCCTGCTATAAGCGTCCCATCGCCAGCGAGAAATTAGAAGCCATGATCGACGCCGTAGAAGGCGACATCTTCGACACCGAAGAAAAAGAAATCTCCAGCACCAAGATTGGCGAAATCGTCATGAGCCACCTAAAAGACCTGGATTCCGTCGCCTACGTGCGCTTCGCGTCCGTGTACAGGGAATTTAAAGATGTAAGCACCTTCATGGATGAATTGAAGAAGTTCATGAACTAAGAAAATCCCCCGCCGTAGAGCGGGGGATTTTCGCTACGCAAACGGAGCGAAGCGGAGTTCGCGGTTCCCGCCCCCGCCGTAGAGCGGGGGATTTTCGCTACGCAAATTTTCTTCCACCATACAAAAAAGGGGCAGGCGCCGAAGCGCCCGCCCCTCTCAATTTCATATCATGCTCAGATTAGCAGATACCCTGAGCCTTCATAGCATCTACAACCTTCTCGAATCCAGCGATGTTAGCACCAGCAACATAGTTGTCCTCCATGCCGTAACGCTTAGCAGCATCATCAGCTTTATGGAAGATATCTACCATGATACCGTGAAGCTTCTCATCCACTTCCTCAGCTGTCCAGGAAAGTCTCATGGAGTTCTGGCTCATCTCAAGAGCAGAAGTAGCAACGCCGCCGGCGTTAGCTGCCTTACCAGGCATAAACAGAACACCATTCTCCATCAGATAGCTTGTAGCATCAAGAGTAGTAGGCATGTTAGCACCCTCAACTACATATTTGCAGCCGTTAGCAACCAGTGCCTTAGCACCCTCAAGAGGAAGCTCATTCTGAGTAGCACATGGAAGGTATACATCACATTTAATGTTCCAGATTCCAAGTCCCTCTGTATAGGTAGCACCCTCAACACGGTCAGCATACTCTTTGATACGACCACGTTTTACTTCCTTAATATCCTTTACAATATCAAGCTTGATTCCCTCTGGATCATATACATATCCGTTGGAATCGCACATAGCAACAACCTTGCCGCCAAGCTGCTGAGCCTTCTCAACTGCGTAGATAGCAACGTTTCCGGAGCCTGTAACGATGAAGGTCTTGCCATCAATAGAATCATTATGTGCTTTCATGATCTCATCAAGCATATAAACAACACCATATCCGGTAGCCTGTGTACGAATCAGGGATCCGCCGTAGGTAAGTCCCTTACCTGTAAGAACACCCTCATATAATCCGCGGATTCTCTTATACTGTCCAAATAAATAACCGATCTCACGTCCGCCTACACCGATATCTCCTGCAGGAACATCAGTATCAGCACCAATATATTTAGAAAGCTCTGTCATAAAGCTCTGGCAGAATGCCATAACCTCTCTGTCAGATTTACCCTTCGGGTCAAAGTTGGAACCACCTTTACCACCGCCAATGGGAAGTCCGGTAAGGGAGTTCTTAAAAGTCTGCTCAAATCCAAGGAATTTTAAGATACCCTGGTTAACTGACGGATGGAAACGAAGACCACCCTTGTAAGGTCCGATTGCACTGTTGAACTGTACACGGTAACCCTTATTAACCTGAACAACGCCCTTGTCATCTACCCACGGAACACGGAAGGAAATGATTCTTTCCGGCTCAACAAGACGTTCCAGAAGAGACATGCTGCGGTATTCTTCTTCATTTTTGTCGATTACGACTTTCAGGGAATCCAGAACCTCTTTTACTGCCTGATGAAACTCCGGCTCGCCAGGATTCTGTGCTACGACTCTTTCATATACTTCTTCAGTGTAAGACATTGTAATTCCTCCTCATCCTGAGTATGTAAAATTTTTTCAACGTCGCTATTATACACTAAAGCGCTAAAAAAGAAAAGAGTTTTTTTCGGATTTCCAAAAATTTCATAGGGGCTTGCGAAAATCAGCCAAATATGAGATGATAGAAAACAAGAAACATGCTATGCCGATGCAAAGGAGTGAAAATAAATGAAGACATTTGAGAAATCCAGCAAACTGGATAACGTACTATACGATGTGCGAGGCCCGGTTGTGGATGAGGCAGCCAGAATGGAAGAGGATGGAATGGAGATCCTGAAACTGAATATCGGCAACCCATATCCTTTCGGTTTTTCCGCACCACAGGAAGTAATACTGGACATGCTGAGCAATATCCGTACCTCACAGGGGTATTCTGATTCCAAGGGAATATTCTCAGCGAGAAAGGCAATCATGCAGTATGCACAGCTTCGGGGAATCCCGGGCGTGACCATGAATGATATTTATACAGGTAATGGTGTCAGCGAGCTGATCAACCTGTGTATGCAGGCCCTTTTGGATAATGGGGACGAGATCCTGATCCCGGCACCGGATTATCCTCTATGGACAGCGACTGCTACCTTAGCCGGAGGTAATGTAGTGCATTACATCTGTGATGAGCAGTCAGAATGGTATCCGGATATTGATGACATCAGAAGCAAGATCACAGATAAGACCAAGGCCATCGTTATCATTAATCCCAATAATCCTACAGGTGCGGTATATCCTAAGGAGATCCTGGAGCAGATCGTACAGATCGCAAGAGAGCATGAGCTGATCATTTTCTCCGATGAGATTTATGACCGTTTGATCATGGACGGGTATAAGCATACCTCCATCGCCTCTTTGGCACCGGATGTATTCTGCGTTACCTTTTCCGGACTTTCCAAGTCCCACATGATCGCAGGCTTCCGTATCGGATGGATGATCCTAAGCGGTGCCAAGAATAAGGCGAAGGGCTACATAGAGGGAATCAATATGCTCTCATCCATGCGTCTTTGCTCTAATGTTCCGGCCCAGTCCATTGTGCAGACGGCACTTGGCGGCTACCAGAGTGTGAATGAATACATTCAGCCGGGCGGAAGGGTTTACGAGCAGAGAGACTTTATTTACAAGGCCCTTAATGATATTCCGGGAATCAGTGCTGTGAAGCCTAAGGCTGCCTTCTACATTTTCCCGAAGATCGACACAGAGAAATTCAATATTTACAATGATGAACAGTTCGCTCTTGATTTCCTGCATGAGAAGCAGGTGCTTCTGGTACCGGGTAAGGGCTTTAACTGGAATTCTCCGGACCACTTCCGTGTAGTATATCTGCCGAACGTGCGTCAGCTGGAGAAGGCTATGGGCAAGATGCGAGAGTTCCTGTCCACATATAAACAAAGATAAGCAAGCTTGCATTTTTCAGGGAGGAAGATTTATCGGAAAATTAAAAAGAGAAAGGGGTTTACCATATGGCAGGATTTAACATGAAAGTAACACCGGAAATAGAAAGCCTGACAGGAATCTGTAAGGAGCATACCAGTCTTGATCTGTCACTTTATCAGAAATACGATGTAAAGCGAGGTCTTCGTGATATCAATGGTAAGGGCGTTCTTGCAGGCCTGACTCAGGTTTCCAATGTATGTGCAGTGAAGGTAGTTGACGGCAAGGAGGTGCCCTGTGCAGGAAGTCTTTCCTACAGAGGCTATGACATTAAGGAGCTTACCCGAGGATTTATTGAAGATGACAGATACGGTTTCGAGGAGACTACTTATCTCTTGCTGTTTGGCAGGCTTCCCAATGAGACGGAGCTTCAGAACTTTACCAGGCTTCTGGCCAATCAGAGATCCCTTCCCACCAATTTCGTAAGGGACGTTATTATGAAGGCACCTTCCAAGGACATTATGAATGCCCTGTCAAGAAGTGTACTTACACTTTATTGCTACGATAAGGAGCCGGATGATATTTCCCTTCCGAATGTATTGAGACAGTGCCTGAACCTGATCAGCGTATTTCCTCTTTTATCCGTATACGGCTATCAGGCCTACAACCATTATGTATGCGGCAAGAGCCTTTACATTCACAATCCGAAGAAGGAGCTTTCCACAGCAGAGAATATTCTGCGTATGCTCCGTCCTGACAAGAAGTATTCCCACCTGGAGGCGAAGATCCTGGATCTTGCCCTGATCCTCCACATGGAGCATGGCGGCGGTAACAACTCTACCTTTACCACCCATGTAGTATCTTCCTCAGGTACCGATACGTATTCCGCAATCGCAGCTGCCCTTGGTTCCTTGAAGGGACCGAAGCACGGCGGTGCCAACATCAAGGTTGTAAGCATGTTCCAGGATCTGAAGAAGCATGTTAAGGATATTTCCGATGAAGAAGAGGTAAGAGAGTATCTGCGCAAGCTCCTCCATAAGGAAGCCTTCGATAAGAGAGGTCTTATCTATGGTATGGGACACGCTATCTACTCTGTATCCGATCCCCGTGCCCAGGTTCTCAAGGGCTTCGTAGAGACCCTTGCAAAGGAGAAGGGCCGCATGAAGGAGTACAACCTTTACGCCATGGTAGAGAAAATGGCACCTGAGGTAATTGCTGAGGAACGCCATATTTACAAGGGTGTCAGCGCCAACGTGGACTTTTACAGCGGCTTTGTATACAGCATGCTGGATCTGCCCCTTGAGCTTTATACACCGATTTTTGCAGTGGCGCGTATTGTAGGATGGAGTGCCCACCGAATGGAAGAGCTGATCAACACAGATAAGATCATTCGTCCGGCATACAAGAATGTACTGCCGCCTGCACAATATGTACCTCTTAAGGAGCGTGAATAGAAATGACAGAAGCAACAGAAGCAACAGAAGTTTCATCCTCTCTTATTCTGGAGGGTGGAGGAAACAGAGGCGTATTTACAGCAGGAGCATTGGATTTCCTTATGGAAAAGGATGTGAAATTCCCCTATGTTGTGGGGGTTTCCGCAGGCTCCTGCAATGCCCTTGACTATGTTTCCCATCAGCCGGGGCGCACCAGGGACTGTATGATTGTAGAGGACAAGGAGAATAGCTACATTGCCACCAGGGCTGCCCTTAAGAAGCACCAGCTTTTTGATATGGACATGCTATTTGACAGGTATCCAAATGAGCTCTTTCCCTTTGATTTTGACACCTTTTTCCAGTCCGATATCCAGTGTGAAATGGTAGTGACAAACTGCCTGACAGGTGATGCGGAATATATGTCTGAGAAGCATGACAGGCAGCGGCTGATGGATATCGGAAGAGCCTCCTCCAGCATTCCCCTTGTAAGTCCTGCTGTGGAGATAGACGGAGTTCCCTACCTGGACGGAGGAGTCGCAGATTCCATTCCCCTGATCCATGCCATGGAGAAGGGCTATCGCAAGAATGTGGTGATCCTTACCAGAAATAAGGGCTACCGCAAGAAGAAGCCCGGTAAAAGCACACCTGTTTATGTAGCTGCCTTTCGCCATTATCCGGAGCTCCTGAATACCTTATATAACCGCTACCGCAATTACAACCGGACCCTGGAGCTTATAGAGAAATGGGAGCAGGAGGGACACATTTTTGTAATTCGCCCAGAGATGCCTGCCGTAGGAAGAGCAGAGACCAATAAGGACAAGCTGATGGATTTTTATCAGCATGGCTATGAGGTAATGAAGGAGCGCTATGAGGAGCTGCAGGCTTACCTGCACAGCTGATTGCAGAAAGCCTTTTTCAAACACGCTCTAGTACAGCGTAAATTAAGTATCTGCTATATTGACGTAGGATGATTTTCTCATATGCAAGGCGGAGGAATGAGGCGTAGCGGTGGCTACGGCGATTGACGACAACGCAGCATATGAAAAATCAGACAAGTCAATATGGCGGTTACTTAATATTCGCTGTACTAGGGAGCTTCTGACAGAATATAAAGAAATAAAGGATGTAACAGAATGTTTGAACGCTTTTTTCCAGATGAATATCTGGATTCAGCATATGTAGTAAACTATAAGAAATTATACCAGGAGGGCTATCGAGGGCTTTTGTTCGACGTTGACAATACCCTGGTTCCTCATGGGGCACCGGCCGACGAGAGAGCCATACAGCTTTTTAAGGAGCTGCGGGACATAGGGTTTTCCTGCTGTCTGGTGTCCAACAATAAGAAAAAAAGAGTTGCACCCTTTGCCAGTCTTGTGGGTGCCGAATATATTGAACTGGCAGCCAAGCCATCCAGAAGAGGCTATGAGAGAGCTATGGAGCGGCTTGGAACAAACCCCGGGAATACGGTATTCATCGGAGACCAGCTGTTTACGGACATTTGGGGGGCTAAGAATGCCGGTCTTCGCAACATTTTGGTGAAGCCTATACACCCGAAGGAAGAGATCCAGATCGTGCTGAAGCGCTATCTGGAAAGAATCGTATTACATTTTTATACCAAGGAGGAGAAGAATTCATGAACCATATTGTGGTTATCGGATTTATGGGTTCTGGCAAGACAAGAGTGGGGAAACGTCTGTCCAGTGACCTGGGACTGACATTTGTAGATGTAGACAAGGTGATCGTCCGCAAAATGAACATGCCTGTGAAGGAGATCTTTCAGAGATTTGGGGAGCCATATTACCGCGCACTGGAGACTATGACCGTGAAGGCACTGATTGAGGACAAGGAGAAGAAAGTGATTTCCCTTGGTGCAGGTCTTCCGATCCAGGAGCAGAATGAGAAATATATCAAACAGCTTGGCACAGTTGTTTACCTGAAGGGCTCTGCTGAAACCTTCCGCAAGAGACTGGAAGGAAACAACAATCCACTTCTGGAAGGGGACAACCAGGAAGAGAAGATCAAGAAGCTTCTGAAGCAGCGCGACCCGATCTATCATAAATTTGCAGATATTGAGGTAGTAACAGGCGTGAAGCCTTTCGAGGAGCTGATCAAGGAAATTGAGAGTAAGCTTCCCTGAGAGTGAGCTGTGAGTCGGTTCCATATCCATGATTTTCAAGAAAAATCTCTCATTATAAAAAAAGTAGTTGAAAAAATGGTACATATATTATAAAATATTGCTAGTCACAAGCACTATAAGGAGGAAAAATTAATTATGATTTCAGCAGGTGATTTCAGAAACGGTGTCACAGTAGAAATTGATGGCAACGTTTGTCAGATCGTAGAATTTCAGCATGTTAAGCCGGGTAAAGGAGCTGCTTTCGTTAGAACCAAATACAAAAACATTATCACAGGATCCGTATTAGAGAAATCCTTCCGTCCTACAGAGAAATTCCCTACAGCACGTATTGAGCGTGTTGATATGCAGTATCTGTACAATGACGGCGGATTATACTACTTCATGAACGTAGAGACATTTGACCAGGTTGGTCTTACAGAAGAGCAGGTTGGCGATTCTCTGAAGTTTGTTAAAGAGAACGAGATGGTTAAGATCTGTTCCCACAATGGCAATGTATTCGCTATCGAGCCACCGTTATTCGTTGAGCTTGTAGTTACAGAGACAGAGCCAGGATTCGCTGGAAATACAGCACAGGGTGCTACCAAGCCAGCTACAGTTGAGACTGGAGCACAGGTTATGGTTCCTCTGTTCGTTAACCAGGGAGACAAGCTTAAGATCGATACCAGAACAGGTGAGTATCTGTCCCGTGTTTAATGTTTGAATAAGCGTAAGGCTTTATGTGCCATCGGCGATTGCGCCGGTGGCATATTTTGTATGCGGATAACAGCATGATAAATGTATATTGCTAATCGAATAATTACAGGAGGAGACGAAACATGGAGTACACGACATTAGGAAAAACAGGACTTCGGATTTCAAGGATGGGCTTTGGCGGAATCCCCATTCAGAGAATTGACGCAGAGGGAACCAAGGCACTGATGAAGCAGCTTATGGATGAAGGTGTTAACTACATTGACACCGCAAGAGGCTATACAGTCAGTGAGGAATATCTTGGTTATGCATTGGAGGGAATCCGGGACAAGTTTGTGCTTGCCACCAAGAGTATGGCCAGAACCAAGGATGCTATGGCAGCAGATATTGAGAAAAGTCTTGGAAATCTTCGCACAGACCACATTGATCTGTACCAGGTACATAACCCAAGCATGGAGCAGCTGGATACAGTTGTAGGCGAAGGGGGCGCACTGGAAGCCCTCATGGAAGCCAAGGCAGCAGGCAAAATCAATCACATCGGTCTTACCGCACATTCCACAGAAGTGTTTGAACGGGCTTTAAGCCTTGACTGGGTGGAGACCATCATGTTCCCATATAATATAGTAGAAAGTCAGGGCGAAGAGCTGATCCGCAAATGCCAGGAGAAAAACGTAGGCTTCATCGCCATGAAACCTCTGGCCGGCGGCGCTATTGAGAACGGAACCCTTGCCCTTCGCTACGTCTGTTCCAATCCTGCCGTTACCGTGGTGATCCCGGGAATGGCAGAGGTATCCGAATTAGAAGAAAACATTAAAGCATGCGCAGACACCACACCCCTTACTAAGGAGGAGCTTTCCCAAATGGAAGAAATCCGCCGTCAGCTTGGCACCAATTTCTGCCGCCGCTGCAATTACTGTGCGCCATGTACAGTAGGAATCAGCATTCCAAGCGCCTTCCTTTTCGCAGGCTATCTGGAACGCTATAACCTTGCAGATTGGGCAAGGGACCGCTACGGAAGCCTTGGGGTAAAAGCATCCGCCTGCGTAGGCTGCGGCAAATGCGAAACCAGATGTCCATACCATCTTCCAATCCGGGAGATGCTGAAGAAGGTGGCCGAGGAATTCGGAGAATAGAATCAGGTGACATGTTCGCTCTACAAGTAAGTCCCGGAAGCATTGAATCCTCAATACTTCCGGGGCTCCTGGAAAAAACAGGCTGTTATTATTTACCATTCTTCTTTTCGTTTTTCAACAACAACCTTACATCTTTTCTTATAGAAAGCGATACCGTAAAGTGTTATATCGTGGCGTCCGTCATTTCTCAAATACTCATAATATCTCCGGCTCTTAATTTGCTCAATCGCTTTTGCACAGGCCTTATCTAAGCCTGATATGTCTTTTGAATACTTAAGCTCAAAGACAATCCCTGCATCTGGATTTTCCGGTTTAATAATGATATCTGCAAAGCCTTCCCCAGCCTCCACATTTGACCGAACCACCCAGTTCGTGTTTCCAATCAGCAAGCCTACCAAAAACGTATGATAAGAACTCTCCTTTTCTTTTTCCGGTGCTTTCGTGTCAAAGACACTGATGGAATTACTAAGAGTCCGATTTAAATATTGTTCTATTGATGATACATTTCCTTCTTCAACAGACTTCCAGAGAAAGGTTAATTGTTCCGTATTCGCACGTACTTTTTTATCAAACCATTCCTGTATTTGAACCTTATAGACCTCTTTCACTTCTTTATTGGGAATGACCAGCTTATATGCGCCCTGGTCTGTGATTCCGGCTTGGGTCAGATAGCCTGTGGTAAATAAAACACTCCAGATATTTTCAATACTATTGTCAATCTCATCGTAGGTCAATTCCAATCTGACATTTTTTTCAATAGGCTCGCCTGCAACCAAACGCTCGATTTCATCCTGGGTTGTCTTGTTTGCCCTGGTGATGAAATTTTTGACAAGAATGTTTCCGCTGGTATTGATCCAGTAGCACTGTGGCATTGCTGTTGGATTCTTACAAAGGAGATCTACATGATTGATCACATCCCATGGACAATAAATATCTGCAGCTCCAAAATGGTAACCATCGTACCACTCTTTTATTTCAGGCAAATGCCCTTCCAAATGATAGGTCTTCAGCAGTTTGCTTACTTCCTCTTCAGTGAAACCAAATTGTTCATCAAAGCGAACATCTGTAATGGACAAAACCTTGAAATTATTCAGACCAGTGAAAATACTCTCCTTCGAAACACGCAGACATCCGGTTAAAACTGCAAACTGCAGGAACTGGTTGGTTTTCAGAGCATCTCCGAATAACGCGCGAAGCAGTGACAGCATTTCCTGGTAATAGCCGTTTTGATATGCCTTGTCCAAAGGAACATCATACTCATCAATCAAGATGATGGTCTTCTGCCCATAATAGTGAAACAACAATTCCGATAATGTCTGCAGTGCCGCTTCAAGGGTTTCATCATCCATCAAATATTTGCCGCTGCTCATTTGAACCAATGCACCATATCTGGCTTTTTCATTTTCTGTCAGTCTGTCACTGTCTTTCAGAAAATGGAATCGCTCTGCCTCCAGAGCAACTAACTTAACCAGCTTCGCTTTCGCTTTTGCAAAGGTTTCGCCCTCGACACCTTTTAATGTAAGAAATATTACAGGAAACTTCCCAAGATATTCTTCCACAAGATCCTTTCTTTGTGAAATATTAAGTCCCTCAAATAAGGTGCTATCAGCCCCGATTTCGAAAAAATAACGGAGCATACTCATGTTCAGTGTTTTTCCAAAACGCCGGGGTCTTGTAAACAGATTTACCTTTCCCCAGTTGTCAAGAAGCTGTTCAATCAATTTCGTTTTATCAATATAGTAAAAACCAAGTCGGCGAATCTCCCGAAAATCTTCAATGCCAACCGGAAGCTTCAGCAATGCCGCCATATTTTTCACGCTCCCTTCCAAAGCTATACTCCTGAACCTAAAATACCTCTCATGTATTTTGATTTTATCATCTGAAGGAATAAATGGCAAGATGAAGCACCAGAAACTATCCCTTGACAACCTGAAGCCGTTTGCCTTATAATAAACCAAAAGCGCAACCGCTTAAACTTCGTCTGCGTACCAGAACTACCTATTATAATCCATTTAGGGCTTGTACTGGTTTCGACGGGGGTTTTGAAGTTGTGGAAGCCATCCGCAGTCTCCCGAACTGCGTAATAACGGGAAATTCTAAATATAAACGCTGACGATCAGTTAGTAATGGCAGCCTAAGTGCTGCCCGTCAGTCCTGTTGCACTCACACTTCAGGAGTCTGGCGTCGACCTTGTGAGAAACCTTGCCGGGTAAGCTTTGCCCCGGTAGATGTATTATGAAGCTACTGAAGCAGTAAGCCTGTCGGTGGGCGTGCTGCAAAGGGAATGTTAATACAGCGACTGTGATGGGAGATGCCGCAAGGGATAGACTTTCGGACGCGGGTTCAATTCCCGCCAGGTCCACTTAAGAGATAAGGGTGCTCATTATGGCACCCACAGGGCAAGCCCCGGAAACATTGAACTCTCGATGCTTCCGGGGCTTTTTTTGACAAACTTCATCTTTTCCAGTACTGTGATACCAAAAAGAGAAAAAGGGGTATCACTATGAACTTACAAGAAAAAGTAAAACCATACTTAGAATACTGTATCTACAGAAAAGAACTGGATGCGAAAACAATAAAAGCATACCGAATTGATTTAACCCAGTTCTTTTTCTATGTACAAAGCGATGAACCAGAAAAAGAAGCCATCGAACAGTACATCACAGAACTACACAAAAAATACAAGCAGAAAACAATAAAAAGAAAAATTGCCTCCATAAAAGCCTTTTACAGTTACTTAGAGGAAGAGGAACTGGTAGAACAAAATCCTTTTCGGAAAATAAAAGTAAAATTTAAAGAAACCATCATTCTTCCGCGCATCATACCCCGGGAAGAAATCGAGCAGCTGCTCAATTACATATATGCCAGCATAAGCAGTCTTTCAGGAATTCAATATAAGCACACTTTACGTGACGCCTCAGTTATCGAAGTATTTTTCGCTACAGGTGCCAGAGTTTATGAGATCTCCAACATTCGGGCAGAAAATATAAATTTAAATTCTGGCCTGATACGAATTATGGGAAAAGGCAGAAAAGAAAGATATATCCAAATCAGCAATACAGCCGTTTTGGACATTTTAAGAAAATATTATGAAGAAAATGAGCCCGAAATAAAAAAGTCCGGCTATTTTTTTATAAACAACAGGGGAAATCGCTATACAGAACAATCAATTCGGCTCATGCTGAAGAAATATACACTAAAGGCAGGAATACAAAGAAAAATCACTCCCCATATGTTTCGTCATTCCTTTGCAACATACCTTATAGAGGAAGGCGTCGACGTAAGCTGCGTACAGCAGCTCCTGGGTCATTCTTCCATTAAAACCACCCAGATCTACATCCACGTAGCTGCCAAAAAACAGGCAGACATTTTAAGAGAACTGCATCCACGGAATAATATGAATATTGTAAAAGTTGCGTAAGGCAAGTCGTGGCAATATAGTTATATCAACCAGCTGCAAAAACAGGTGGTCTTTTTGTTATACAAAAATCTGGCGAAATTAAGCAGAAATTTCAAATTCTTTCACTAAATCCCTCAAAATATGCTAAACTATGAAAGTCCAATAATCTATATCCCCAAAAAGGAGATGATTGCCAATGGAAAAATCCTTTCCCAAAACAAAAGAATACATGGTTCCACAGATATACGATTATATCCTACACCGCTCCGGCGACAAATCCGTACAAAATGATAAAACAGGCATCCAGAGAATGCTGCAAAATTTTAACGGAGCTTTTACAGAAGAACAACTCCGGGAAAACATGGAAAAGTACAACCTCACAAAAATGTTTGAACTGGTTAAAAAATATTTTAAAAGGGAATACGATTATGAAGATAACTCTATTATATTAAGCAACAACTACCAGCAGAGCATCAATAGCTATCTATACGATGACCAGGTGAATCCCATCTTTATCCATATTGACGAGCTCCTGGAATCTACAATGATTGCATTTTTGGCAGCAGCATTTAAGTGGTCCAAGGAATTTGAAAATCTGGAAGTTTATGGTGAATGCTTTAAATATGTACTGTTTTTGCTGAATGATGTCTGTATCTTTGGAAAAATGCAGGGCGTGGAAGCCAATAACGCCCTTTTAAAACTGCTGTCAAACGATACCCAGATTTTACAGCTTGCAGAAAGCTGCTATTGGACGATTCTGGTTTTCAGTTTGGCCCATGAAATGGCACATGCATATTTCGCACATATCGGAAAGAAGTATTCGGAAAAACATCTCGAAAGAAAAGAATATGATGCAGATATGGTGGCTTATGACATTGTTCTGAGAATTATTATGGATGCTGATAAGGAACACATTTTGGAAGATTATACTTATCTGGCGCCCATGATGTATATGGATTTCTTTGATTTATACTATTATACAGACCGGATCTTGTATAAAACCAGATTTTATGATCCAAGCCATCCTACTCCTGACAAACGAAAGCGTCGCCTGTTCGCAGTTGTAAACAAGGACGAATACGAATTTGATGCAGTATCAGGCAATGATTTATATAGAGATTTTCTTGACATCTTCAAAGAATACAAGGAACAGGTTCTTTTGAAAATGGAACGGGGAAAATTAGATAAAATAATACACGTAGAAAAAAGAAGAAAAATGAGAGGAGAGAACGAGTATGACACTGCAGGAAGCACTGAAATATGATAATCTTCTGAAACACAATCTTATGGAAAAGGCAGCTACACTTAATCTGAGTGAAGAAACTGCAAGCCAGATTATGGATCAGCATGTACTTGTAATCCCGGATGATGCAAGAAGTGGAATGATATTCCTTGGAAATGAATCTGCTTCCTACAAATTAGGAAATGTTCGCTTAAATCTGAAAAATGCCGTTGTAGCAGGCCTGGAACTATTTGCTGCGATCAGCATTCCAGATACTTTTTGGAATTATCTGCAGCTTTTAATCTCTGCAGCCTTTTTTATTCAGAAATCTACGAAACAGGAAGTTGAAAAAGAAGAAGCGTACATACTATATTTCCTACATCAGCAGGATTGCTACAAGGTAGGAATAAAGGAAAATGATTTTGAACATAGATTTGAAATGTGGTGCCAGGGCAGGCAATTAGAATATCCGGGAAAAATGAACTGTGAAAAGGCCATAAAGCACTTATATAAAAACAAAATGATAGATATAGAAGCGGAAATGATTTATTTGAAGGAACAGGTGATTGGACATGTTACCTCATGACTTATAACGAAACACCTCCAAAATATGAACAAAATAATGGAAAAGAAAAGTATTGAAAGAAACGGAAAACATGCCGAGTAATTTCACAAAGGAAAAGGAGTCTGGCTAAATGCAAAATAAAAATCACATATTCCTTCAATTGAAAAAAATCACGGAAGTCACCACCTTAAGCTTCCTCCTGTTTTACATACTCCTTCCGGGAATCAGCACAAATCTGTATCTGGGAATCTATGCAGCAGCAATTCTGATTTTATATTTTGCAGCCGGAGACTACCGAAATACGGAAATTCTCCAGGAATTTCTTACAGCCGGAGCTTTTGCGGCTATAGGCTTCCTTATATCTAAGCTTGCCAATGGCTGTACCGTGGTAGATATATGGAACAACAACTCCTGGTTTCGATTCCTGCTTTTGGAAACCTGCATCGCTGAATACATTATCTTCTGGCTTCTTCAGATGAAATTGCAAAAAGAGCAACAGCGGTTCTATGAGACCTCCGCTTCCATGAAGCTCTTTCCAACCCGTGAAAGTGATCTGGAGCGGCTTTCCCTCTATTTATCTGAGGTGGATGCAGTTGGCATAAATGGTACCTGGGGCAGCGGCAAAACCTTTCTGGCAGACCGGTACATAGAACGAAATCAGGACAAATACGAAGTGATCCAGGTAGAGCCTCTGACCTGCAACATGTCCGCCATAGATTCCTACCTGTTTCAGCAATTGGAAAAAGTCCTTCGTGCCAACCGCATCTACCCCAGATATTCCAGAAAGCTGCAGCGTGCGCTGTCTGAAAATGCCTGGGGAAAACAATTCAATTCTATTTTGGGCACAGGTGAAAATGATCAGGTAACCGAATTTCAGGGCTTCTGTCAGGATCTGGATAAGCTGGATCACAAAATCCTTCTGGTCTACGAGGACATTGACCGTATTTCCGGTGAAAACCGTGATCAGATTGCCCGCCTGTTCGACCTCACCCAGAAAATGATCTCCCACAACGTAAAAGTAATCTACCAATTTGATCGGTTCTTTCCACACTTGGTTGAAATTGATGTGCTAAAGTTATATAATACATTCAAAATATATTTACCAAGAGGGATATTTATATGGACGAATTTATTAAGTTACTTGACCCAGCCTATGAACTAATACAATATCGCATAAAAGAAGATAAAGTGATTTTTCATATTGCATCAACAATAGCTGAATTAGAATGTCCGTTTTGTGGAAGAAAAACATCTAAAGTTCATTCTATTTATGAAAGAGAAATTCAAGATCTTCCTATGCAAGGAAAAAAGGTCATTCTGTTGGTGGATACCAGGAAAATGCGATGTATGAATCTGGACTGTTCTCATAAAACTTTTTCCGAGAAACATCCATTTGTGGCTGCTAAATCGAAAAAAACGAACAGGTTAATCCAAAATATTTTATATACATCATCCCAACTAAGCTCGTTGAATGCTTCTAAACTTTTAAAAAGCGAAAATATTTCAGTTTGCAAAAGCAGCATCTGCGATCTGCTTAAAAAAAATGCCATCCATTGTGGATAAATCTTCTGTAAAAATGGTATGTGTGGATGACTTTGCTCTCCGTAAAAGATTTTCTTATGGAACAGTTATGATAAATTTGGAAAATCATCGGATTGTTGATATGATTCCGTCAAGAGATACAAATGTTGTCTGCAACTGGCTGAAAACGTTTCACAATATCGAAGTTATTTCAAGGGATGGAGCCATTACATACGCATCCGCTGCTACAAATTCTCATCCTGATGTCATACAGATTAGTGACCGTTTTCACTTGATAAAGGGACTTTCGGAAGTTATCTGTAAATATATATTTCGTGAGTTTCCTGCAAGGGTTGAAATACCATTAACAGAAGGCGTTACGGATGAAATGAAAGCATTATATAACACTGCAAACCGGTCATTGCGTATAAAATTCGCCCATGAAAAACGCAGGGAAGGACTGACCATATCGGATATAGCATTATTGTTACATTCATCACCTAAAACAATCCAAAAATATCTTGCGATTCCAGAAGACCAGATTCCAGAAAGTAAGGAAATTGCCAGGGAACGGCAACACCAGCTGGCAATAAAACAAAAAGAACAGGAAATAAAAGAAGCAAGAAAAATGGCTTTGGCAGGATATCCGATTGAGCAGATTGCATCTCAGATGCACCGTGCCCATAAGACTATACAAAATTATTTAAATCCTGATTTTTCAGTTACAAATGGTCACTATAATGTTCGAATTCCAGGAAAATTAGCTCCATATGAGAACGAGGTAATAAAACTCAGGAGTCAGGGATTAACGTATCCCCAAATACATGATATTATTTGTAAAAAGGGATATACTGGCAGTGTAGCTTCGTTACGAATGTTTATGAAAAAAGAAAGAACACGAATGCATGAACAGAATGAAACAGAAAAGCCGCATTCTGAATATGTGCAAAGGAAATCCTTATGCCAGCTGGTTTATAAAAAACTCGAGGATATTGGCACAATCACTGTCAAACAGTATCAGGAAGTATTAAAAAAATATCCTTTATTAAGTGAGTTATATACATTAACCAAAGACTTTTGTAATGTCATATTCTCTAAAAATCCTACAAAAATAGATGAATGGATCAATGCAGCACAAAAATATGATATCCCTGAACTTCAAACATTCATAAACGGCATAAAAAAGGATATAACTGCTGTAAAAAATGGAATTATATATTCGTATAATAATGGCTTAGCAGAAGGCAGTGTAAATAAAATCAAAGTCATAAAACGGGTAATGTATGGTCGAAACAGTTTTGAACTATTGAAGGCGAAAGTGCTATTCGGAGAACTCTTTCACGTTAAATTCAACTAAGCATGGAAAGAACCGTTCTACCGTTTACGTTTTCTGAGAACTGATATTGGGGAGATCCGCATCTTTTCCCGTGACGAGAAGAAGCAGGATGATATGCGACATGAATTCCAGGTGAAGATGCCGGAAGTGGCAGACAAGATTAAATTTTACATAGGAGATGTTCGTGACCTTCAGTCTGTAAAAAGTGCAATGCATGGCGTTGACTATATTTTCCATGCAGCTGCCCTGAAGCAGGTTCCGTCCTGTGAGTTCTTTCCTATGGAAGTGTGCTAGCATTGGGGTCAGACCCCGGTAAGGACACACTACTGTTCACATGGCAAAAACGGTAAGTTCAGAGTAAAGAGGAAAACCAGCAGGAAGAAGTTCAGCCATAAATGCAAGGAAGTTCACAAACTGATAGGAGAAATGAGAACATTACCCGTAAGAGATACGAAAGGGTCAGACCCCGGTAAAAAATTTGCAGCAACCGGGGTGGAATCAAGTCCGATAAAAGAAGAGTCTATGATTCCATGCTCCGAAAGAATGAGTACTTGGGACTTCATGATATCGGAAAGTATAGAGTAATCAAAGTTTTTAAGGAAACGGTCAAAAGTCCAGTAAGATGGAAGTGGAACAGTAATATCAAAACCGCAGTAATGGGCGATGAGTAGATTATTGTTGAGGTAATCAACAAGTTCCGTAACCATAGAAAAACCTTCGCATTTCATGACAATAAAGGAACAGATCATGGAATGGTTTGAAAATCCTTTACGTCCGTTGGACGGATACTCTGGAACGGAAGATAAATCCAGATTCAGAAAAAGTGAGTCATAAAATCTGGCAACAGGTTGGGAAGTAAAAAGTCGGATATCTTCAATAATTTCTTGACGGTAGATAGCAATCAGCTCCTTTCTGGGAAATTAATTTTGACAACTTAATTATACCATTTGGAGCTGATTGTTACTATAAATTATGAGTGATAAAGAGGTATGCCATGCCTCGCAAACCCGCATAAATACTGAATGTGCGGAGTTTTGCTCATGGCTAATATTATAAATATATAGAGGTGATACAAATGAAAATTTTTATTAGTCATTCTAGCAAGGATGAAGATATCTATACAAATCTTGCTGATAGTTTGCGCAAACAAGGACATACAGTTTTCAATGCAATTGATATAAACATAGGAGAAAATTGGATTGAAAAAATAAAAAATGCATTGTATGAATCGGATATTTTTATTGCTATTATTACTGAAAACTTTTTAAGTTCATCATGGGCACAAGCTGAATTGAGTTCAGTTGTATTAGGCACAAACAATATTCGGCTACTTCCTGTTGTGGTAGGTGATGTATTTGTCCCCAGCTTCATAGCTCAATTTCAATATAGGAAAGTTAAAACCGAAGAAGAAATTATTTCAGCAGTATTAACGGATATTGCAAAATTAAGCAATATCGAAGATAACCCATCGCTTTTTCAAAAAAAGGGAATCGCTCAGGTGGAAGAAAATAATTTAGAAGAAAAAATAGATTTATTAAAAGCAGCACTAATTGATAATCAACTGACCTTAGTATGTGGTGCAGGTGTATCAAGGGATTCATCCATACCTACTTGGAATGAACTCTTAGTTAATATCCTTAATGAGGTCTATTCAAATGACCATGATTTGAATACAGAAAATAAAGTTACAGCGGAATCTTTGCTTTCGCTTATGCCACAATCAAATTTAATTCTGGGAAAATATTTAAAAATAATATTAAAGGATGATTTCAACAAAACTGTTCAAAAGCATCTTTATTTATATTACAATCAATTCTATGAATTTGAACCTATTAACCCTAATTTGGAAACAAATATGATGAAAGCAATAGTTGAGCTTTCTCGTCCAAAAAGAAGGGGGAAACGATTAGAATCAATAATTACTTTTAATTTTGATGATTTGATAGAGGGAGCTTTGTCAAATCATAACATTGAACATATCTCAATATGGAAAGAAGGTCAAGCATATGGGATAGATGCTTTACCAATTTTCCATGTACATGGTTTTTTGCCAAATAAGAGAGATATTATAAAACCTAATCTAGTTTTCAGTGAGGAAGCATACCATTCTCAGTTTATTGACCCATATAGTTGGTCAAATTTAATACAGTTAAATACATTTTCTACAAATGTATGCTTATTTGTTGGGTTAAGTTTATCTGATCCAAACTTAAGAAGATTACTGGATATTTCATGGAGAAGAAATCAGAGATGTAAGCATTATATTATTATGAAAAAATCACCCCAGAAAAGCAGAACTGACGAAATTGCTACGATGCTTTTTGAGCAGGATGCAAATTCACTAGGGTTAAATGTAATTTGGTGTTCTGATTATTCAGACATACCAAGTATATTGTTGAAAATCGCAAAGTGATGGTAATTTTAGAATACAAAATCTATTTTGAACTTAGAGGAGATTAAATGTCTAATGAATTATTTAATATATTTTCTGCTATCGGAATAGGCTTGACTTTTTTAGCATCAATAGCAGCAGTAATTGTTTCAATAATATCGTTAAGATATTCAAATAAAGTTGCGAAACGTTCAGGATACTTAGGCACGATTACTGCTAGTCGTGACAAATGGTCGAATTCTTTAAGAGAAAGTTCTTCTTTATATTTTACTCAGATTGCACGAATATGTAGTGGACAAGAGGATAATTTAGAGGAAATCTATAATGAATTAACACGATATCATTTTGCAATAGTATTGTTGTTATTTGAGCAAGATGAAGAAATCCATAATAATATGAGTGTAGTTCGGAGCAAGGTTTTTGAAATTGTTGACCAAAGTAACATAATAAATCAACAATATAAGAAGCTGAAAGAGTCTCCTAATGCCACAGAAACATATATAGAAAGCCAAGAGGTGGTTGTAAAAGCACGACAGAAAATGTATGACTTGAGATGCTCAATTTTAAATGATTATCAAGGGAGAATATTTAATGGAATAAGAAATTTACTTGAACGTGAATGGAGAAAGCAACAATATGAGGCAACAGATATGTGGAAAGAAAAATAGGACTCATTGAAAGCCGATGCTGATTGCATTGGTTACATTGAAGGAAGGGACAAAATATGCCAAATTATCGTCTTTTAAATTATAATCAAGGTGATACTGTTGCAACAGGATTATATCACCCTAAAACAACTGCTATTTTATTTGATAAGATATGGATACCGAGTGATTTTAGACATTCTCAATATGGACGTATATTGGAATATGATAAAATTCCATTGAGCGTTTGTGTCATCGAAGAAATTGAAGAAAGTATAAGAAGTTTTAATGAAGTAGGATTCATACGGAAGGCTCTTCTTGAAGGAAAGAAAATCAAAGAAATAAACTTCAAAGATGCTGAAATCGATGGCTTAAGGATTATGCCATATGTTGGTCAGAATCGCCCATTTTATACGGTTGAAGAAGATGTTTTAGGACTTGAGTTTCTATTTAGTGGTTCAAGAAATGTAGGGCTAAAACAGGTTGTTAATAGTTTTAAACGTATTTATGGCATAGAAATCGTACCGATTTACCTTGGACATACAGCGTTTGAAGAGAGTCTTTTGGTTCATGACGAAGAAATGGCACAATTTCAATTGCAACGATATAAACATAATTCAGGAATTAATGCAGTTTTTCAGTTTGACCTATTTCCTATTCCTAATCTATCTGAATTTGAAAAGCAGACGACACATAGTGCATACGAGGTGTGTTTATCTAATATGCCTGTAATTGTTGAAGAGCGATTAAAATGGAAACAAGTGTTGGAGATGAGAAAAGATGCTGAATCAATGAAAAAAATACATCGTTTTAGAAGATGGGTGGATTTGGAATTGGATGGTAAATCTAAAAATGAGATAATCCAATCTCTTGAAAAGGCTATTGATGATTACAAATATGCACTTAAAAAACATGGTGTTATGACGGCGATTGGTGGGTTGACTACGGTATTGTCAGCATCTTCGACGGTTATTGAAGCTTTTTCGGGAGACTTCTCGGCTCAGATGTCAGCAGGACTTGCTATTTCGGGCGGTTTGATTACATATACGGCAACTCAGCTAAATGATTATTTTGAAAAAAAACGCGAACCAATCGCTTTGATTTATGATTTAGAGAAGAGTAGTATGACTATTATGGAAAGGCTAAAAAATAAATTGAAGCAATAATAGTACAAAAATGAATCTTGGTATTCAATATATTAAAACATGTATTGACCGATAAAAATTAATAATTATGTGTTAGAATTATAAAAATATGCAAGATATCTTATGGGAGTAACAGTATGAATCGTGTTAGTAACGTAGCATTGGGGTCAGACCCCGGTAAGAAAAAATGAAGATAGTTAAAGTAAGATAAAAAGTTTCTTAAAAATGTATAAAATCCAATGCGAATGTTGGATCGATTAAGAAACTAAACTTTGGAGCATATTATGATAGATGTTGATAGCGTACAATTTCCAAAACAATTACCATAATATGCTGCCCTAAGTAAAGGTTGTAGCTTTGCTTGAAAAGCAGAATTACTGCTTTTGAAACAAGACCATAACAGGGGTATTTATTATTTACGCAAATACATAATAGGAATGAGAGGAATATAGAATGTCATTATTTACAGGAAAAACACTTATGATCACCGGAGGAACAGGTTCTTTTGGAAATGCGGTTCTAAACCGTTCTCTGAGAACTGACATTGGGGAGATCCGCATCTTTTCCCGTGATGAGAAGAAGCAGGATGATATGCGCCATGAATTCCAGGTGAAGATGCCGGAAGTGGCAGACAAGATTAAATTTTACATAGGAGATGTTCGTGACCTTCAGTCTGTAAAAAGTGCAATGCATGGCGTTGACTATATTTTCCATGCAGCTGCCCTGAAGCAGGTTCCGTCCTGTGAGTTCTTTCCTATGGAAGTGTGCTAGCATTGGGGTCAGACCCCGGTAAGGACACACTACTGTTCACATGGCAAAAACGGTAAGTTCAGAGTAAAGAGGAAAACCAGCAGGAAGAAGTTCAGCCATAAATGCAAGGAAGTTCACAAACTGATAGGAGAAATGAGAACATTACCCGTGAAAGAGATAGTGAAGAAACTTAATCAGATTCTTGTTGGATATTATCATTACTATGGAATCACAGATAATTCAAGGTCAATAACATCCTTCTGATACAGGGTGACGAAGAGCCTGTTCTTCTGGATGAACAGAAGAAGTCAGAGAAGAAGTTACCGGTGGAGTGGATTTCTGGACATGCTTACAAAGGCATATCCACTAGCTAAACCGAGAATATATGTGAGCATATATGAATAGCTGTAGAATAATTAGTTCCGTAAAGAGCCGGATGCGGAAAAGCCGCACGTCCGGATCTGTGAGGGGCACACCAAGTAATTGGTGTGTCTACTCGACCGATAAGGAACTTTTATGATGGAAATGAAGAAAAGAACAAAGAATAATCTTTTAGGATATTGAAAAGGAAAGAGATGTGATATGAAACGTATTTTGCTGAATAATGCATTGGAAGCATGGGAGTCTGCAATTTCATACGCAGATGATATTATGAATGGAATGACGACTCTAAAGTATAGAAAAAATTTTGTAGCGTCACTTCACAATGCTACTGAGCTGTTTATAAAACAACGTATGCTTGATACTGGAGATCATAGTGTGTGTGAAAAGATACGGGCTAATCATGACCCAGATCGCAAGTTGCAGGATGCATTTAATGCGGCAACAGATTTAAATGAATTCTTTTTAAATTTGTTGCCGACTGATGCAGAAAAGTGTCATTCCGCAAATTATAGTTTTATCTGTAAAAAAACAGACAACTTATTTAGCACTTACTACGAGGAGAATCTACAAGATAAAAAGATTGTAAACACTGCCTTGGCAACATTAAAAGACTTGCGAAATGATGAGACTCATTTCTTTATTGATAAATGGACATTTCTAAAGGAAAGTGAATTTGTACAGCTGTATAATTTTATGATTGTGTTTTGCAAAATACTGCAAGAGTATGATTTGTTACCATTTTGGGGAATACCCTCAGGCGAATATGAAAAATTGGATTTTGACAAAGATGAACTGAAATCATTTTGCTATAAAGATGCATTAACATCGTCAGATTTGTTTAAGGAGATTTCTGATGTATTAGAAGATGGTGTTGATTTGAGTTGCGGAGAGGATTCTGCTTTCTCTGTGTCACAAGCAATTATGCAATGTATTTATCAGAGTCAGCCCAAAAGGGAAATTGAATTTGACAAGTTATGGGCACTGGTTGAGACTGCAATGCATTATGAAATGATTTTTATCAGTAATATTAAGGTAGAAGAGACTGAGGATGGAATAGTTGAAAAGCAATGTTCCTATTTGAATGTTGATAAAGGGAAGTAAAAAATATTGAAAATCAATGAAAATGAATTGAAAAAACGCTGACAACTATCCTAACACACAGGGCATAGGAGATGTTCGTGATCTTCAGTCTGTAAAAGGTGCAATGCACGGCGTTGACTACATTTTCCATGCAGCTGCCCTGAAGCAGGTTCCGTCTTGCGAGTTTTTCCCGATGGAAGCAGTTCGCACCAATGTAATTGGTACCGATAATGTTTTAACTGCTGCAATTGAAGAAGGGGTGGAATCTGTTATCTGCCTTTCCACAGATAAAGCTGCATATCCTATTAATGCAATGGGTATCACCAAAGCTGTAGAAGAGAAGGTTGCAGTAGCCAAATCCCGTATGTCCGGAAAGACAAAAATCTGCTGTACTCGTTATGGAAATGTTATGTGCAGCCGTGGATCTGTTATTCCGCTTTGGATTGACCAGATTAAGAATGGCAATCCGATCACACTGACAGAGCCGTCTATGACCCGATTTATTATGAGTCTGGAGGAGGCTGTTGACCTTGTTCTGTTTGCATTTGAGCATGGTGAAAATGGAGACCTGTTAATCCAGAAAGCGCCTGCATGTACCATCCAGACACAGGCAGAGGCTGTCTGCGAACTCTTTGGAGGAAAGAAAGAGGATATTAAGGTAATCGGTATTCGCCATGGTGAAAAGATGTACGAGACTCTTCTTACTAATGAAGAATGTGCAAAGGCGGTTGACATGGGCAATTTCTACCGTGTGCCTGCAGACAACCGTGGTTTAAATTATGATAAATATTTCAAGGAAGGCGATGAAGAGAGAAATACTCTTACAGAGTTCAATTCCAATAATACAAGAAGATTAGATCTTGAGGAAACGAAAGAGAAGATAGCGTCTTTAACCTATATTCAGGAAGAACTGGCGAAAATGGAGCAGAAATAAAACTGGACAGAAGAGGGAGAAAAACAATGTCTTACGATTTTAAATGGAAAAATAATGGTGCGATTAAGTGTATGATCGTTTGTGGAACCAGACCGGAGATTATCCGTCTGGCAGCAGTTATGAAAAGATGCCGCGAGTATTTTGATACCTGTATTGTTTATACCAATCAGAACTGGGACAAGAATCTGTCTACTGTTTTCTGGGAGGATTTTGACCTTGGCGGATCTGATATCCTGCTTCATGTTGTAGGAAATCATCTTGGAGAGACTTGTGGGAATATTTTGGCTCAGACATATGAAGTGATGGAAGAACTGAAGCCGGATGCACTTCTTGTGCTGGGAGATACCAATTCCTGTCTGTCTGCCATTTCTGCCAAGAGACTGCATATTCCTATTTTCCATATGGAAGCGGGCAATCGCTGTAAGGATGAGTGCCTTCCGGAGGAAACAAACCGTCGAATCGTGGATGTGATTTCTGATGTGAATCTGCCGTATTCAGAGCCTGCAAGAAAATATCTTCACGAAATGGGAATGCCAAAAGAGAGAACTTATGTAACAGGTTCCCCTATGGCGGAGGTCCTTCACGGAAACCTGGACAAGATTGAGGCATCTGATGTTCTGGAGCGTTTGGGCCTGGAGCCGAATAAATATATTCTTTTATCTGCTCATCGTGAGGAGAATATTGACACAGAGAAGAACTTTACCAGTCTTTTCACAGCAATCAATGCGCTTGCCGAGAAATACGATATGCCGATCCTGTACTCCTGTCATCCTCGTTCTAAGAATCGCCTGGAAAAGAGCGGATTTAAGCTGGATCCTCGTGTGCGCGTCAACGAGCCTTTAGGCTTTAACGATTATAATAAGCTGCAGATGAATGCCCTGGCAATTGTATCAGATTCCGGTACACTGCCTGAGGAGTCCTCTTTCTATCTTTCCATCGGACATCCTATTGCGGCGGTTTGTATCCGCACATCCACTGAGAGACCGGAAGCTTTGGAAGCGGGAAACTTTATTCTTGCAGGTATTACGACAAATGAATTGCTGCAGGCTACTTCCATGGCCATTGATATGAAGGAAAAGGGAATCCTTGGAAAACCTTGCCCGGATTATACAGATGAGACAGTGTCCATGAAGGTTGTAAGGATCATTCAGGGATATGTAAATGTAGTAAATAAGATGGTCTGGAGAAAAGATCAGAAATAATCTAGTTATTTCTTTGGAGGATTAAAATGAATATTTTAGTGACAGGTGCCAAAGGCATGGTAGGAACAGCTTTGGTTAACAATCTGAAAAACATCCGTGATAACAAGAACAGAACAAGGCCTGCAATCAAAATTGATGAGATCTATGAGTATGACATTGACTCAACTTCAGAAGAACTGGATGAATATTGTCAGAAAGCTGATTTTGTTTTCAACCTTGCGGGAGTCAACAGACCTGAGAATCCGGAAGATTTCATGAAAGGAAATTTTGGCTTTGCATCTCAGCTGCTGGATACTTTGAAGAAGTATAACAATAAAGCATCTATTATGCTTTCGTCCTCTGTCCAGGCTACTCTCGCCGGACGTTTCGGCAATTCCGAATATGGCCGCAGCAAGAAAGCCGGAGAGGAGCTTTTCTTCCAGTACGGGGAAGAAACAGGAGCAAAGGTATATGTATACCGCTTTGTTAACCTTATGGGTCATAGCCGTCCGAAATACAATAGTGCCATTTCTACCTTCTGCTGGGCAGTGGCCAATGACGAAGAATTTACTGTAAATGACAGAAGCACAGAGCTGGAAGTCCTTTACATTGATGATCTTGTGGAAGGCATGTTTGATCTTCTGGAAGGAAAAGAGCAGCACTGTGAGTTCGACGGTGTGGAAACTGTTTTAAAAGAAGATGGTCGTTACTGCTGTGTTCCGATAACCCATAAAGCTACTCTTGGTGAGATTGTTGATCTTTTGCAGCAGTTTAAGGAGCAGCCTATCACTCTGCTGATGCCTAAGATGCCAGAAGGAAGCTTCGCCAAAAAGCTTTTTTCCTTATATTTGACTTATTTTCCAACAGATAAATTCAAATACGCTATGAAGATGAATTGCGACAACCGCGGTTCCTTTACCGAGCTTGTGCATACCAAAGACTGCGGTCAGGTAAGTATTAACATCAGCAAGCCCGGTATTACCAAAGGTCAGCATTGGCATAACAGTAAATGGGAACAGTTTATTGTAGTTCATGGTCATGGTTTGATTGAAGAACGAAATATTAATACCGGAGAGAAGGTATCTTTTGAAGTTTCAGGAGATAAAATTGAGGCGATTTATATGATACCGGGATGGACTCACAATATTATTAACCTTAGCGAGACAGAAGATCTTGTGACGGTTATGACATGCAATGAGGTGTTTGATCCGGGAAAGCCGGATACGTTTGGGGAACCGGTGTAAGAGAATAAAGAAGTTATGGGTAAGGAGTCCCGGATATATTGGTGGAATGTACTAATATGTCCGGGAAGAAATGTTGAATAGTAAGCAAGTTAATTGGCGGAATATTTTTTATCCAAAATAGTCAGAATATTACAATAAAATACCCCAAAGACAGAAAATACTATACAGGAATTATGTAACATATGTCGAAAAAAAGAAATGGAAGCATTCGGTATAACGAAAGAAGAGAATTGGAAAAAAATGGTATAATGGAAGAAACGGTAAATCCTGATTGTAAGAGATTCAGGAAATGTTAAGAAATTTGGATAATAAATGTGCCTTGGAATAGGAGCAGGAAAACTGTGATACCGTAGAAGGCAATAAAGTAAATAATAAATATATGGTTTGGGGTGTAAAAAAGTTTCCCTGGCAGAATTTAATGGTGTTGGTAAATAGTTTTTTTGTGGCCCTGGAAATGATAAAATAATTTTTGAGAATAGAAAAGTCAGAATTTTTAAAGATGATGATAAAAAGAATTTCTGTTCATGTTATGAAAAGATATTTCAAACTGATGCAGAAGAGATATGGTCTATTGTAGAAAGTGCAAAACGACAAAAACATGGAACAATGTTACTTTTTACTGAAAATGCGCCGATGGAATCAATTAGATTATCTAAGGCAGGATATCAGGTTGCAGTGAATAAAACGATGAACAACAGATGGATTAAAGCCCTTGGAGAAATAGACGGAGCAATGCTTCTGGATCAGTATGGGAAGCTATATATGATAGGAGTTATATTGGATGGAGATGTTAATATAATAAATCATAATTATTTATGATAATGCTTTAGAGCGCAATAACTGCTATGGAAACAGTGTGATGAGTCATAAAATATATAAACTGTTCATATGAGGCACTGAAATATAATGAAAACGTATTATTCGTTTGTGTATTTGGATGATAATATTATTGATGGTTTGTATTCTCAATTATTTGGAGATGCTGTAGAAATATGCACAATGAAAGAAGATACAACGAATATTGATGCATCAATAAAAAGTAATTTGATGAATATAATTAAATCGACTATATTAGGACAGAGCAAAACTTCAATATCAGAACAAGAAAAAATGGTAATATCAACATCTAAAAAAGCACAGTTGCTTATTAATCATTTGAAAAAGGAAGAAATTTCTATTCAGGAAATTATTTCTCATAATCAACCGTTTAATGAAAGTATTTATTTTGTAGGTAAAGCGTATTTTGTTATAAGTGATATTTATGATGAAGAAACAGGCCTATCTTTATTTTCTAATAGACTAGAAGATGAACTTAGGTATATAGGGAATAATACTTTTGTCATAGTATTAGAAAGTGGAAATACAAAGTTTATAAAACAAAATTGCTTAGATGATAAGAAGAACAAGGATTATTTATATGGGATTATGCTTCATATGTCTAGTCCTAAAATGAAAAAGAATATCCGGCATTTAACTTGGAGAGTGGAACGTTCTAAAGGATTTGATTTTTACATATTTGGAGAATTAATTAAGTGCAGTGAAGAATATTACAAAATATGTCCTTTTGCGGTATGGTGTTAGGTAAACGGTGAACCCAGAGTATCGTTGCTCAAATAATTACACACCTCTTCGTTAGAGCAGCAGGCACCGCTGATAAGGAGGCTGAGATGTGAAAAAAATACAGATAAAGAAAATTTTTGCTTTAGAAACATATGAGAGGGATATGAATGATAAAAAAATCAGGTGAGAACTCCATTCATACTTCAGAAACAGCCTATGATAAAGCTATAAGAAGAATGGAAGAACGAGAAGCACACATTTTGGATAGTCAGGCAATTCAGGTAGGAGCAAGTGTTGCGGAACAAGTAAGAGTACAACAGGCACCGCTTACTCAAGTATTGCAGGATACCAACTTAATAGAACAAAATAATTTAGGCATTGCCGCTACAACCGCGCCCCTATCCTCTGTAGCACAAACATTGGTTCCAGATAGTGTTCTGAGTTCAATGGCTGGGGCGTTAAATGTTTTAACTGCAGCCATACAGCCGTATCGAGATATGAATCCATTTAACTCAGATGTTCTCGCTGTATTTGAAACGGCATCGATAACACCTGAGTTGCAAGAGTTTCGGACACAGTATGAAATTAGCGTTCAGGCAATGGGCAGTGGAATAACTGCCATTTCTGATTATATAGATGAGTTAACAACACAGTGGAACAATGCATTTGCTTTAAATGATGTGTTGGAGCGCAGTATTGCAGCACAGAATTTTGCAGTGGTAAGGATATTGCCAAATTATAACGATTTGGATTTACCACGAGGCGGTAAAAGAATATTAAAGTCTTTGACTAAAACGACTGCTAAGAAACTGATGCAGTCTGAGAAGATTCAGTTTGATCCTAAAGAAAAAGTCTTCTATTACAAAGATTCACCGGACAATAAGCTTTCTGCGGATCAGATTACAGTGGTAGCGAGTTCGCTTGAATTGTTTGAAGAATTTTCACTTGATGAGTTGCTTTCCTTTGAAAGTAAATTGGAACAAAATTTTGCTTTTGCTTTACATCATCCGGTAGGTATTAGAATATATGAGATGCTTAAGAATTGGAATTATTTTGTCAGCTTTGAGGACATTACATATTATCATGCAAGGACATTAGGTGAACATCAGCGTCCATATCATGATTCTGAGATGATGAAGGCCCCTACGAATGTTTCTGCGCATGGACGGTATAACGAGGTAGGTAGAAGCTGTTATTATATTGCCGAAGGTAAGGAAGGTGCATTGAAAGAAATCTATAAACACAGTGGCGGAACAAAGCCTCGTGTGCAAGTAATCGGACTTAAAGCTGTAAAACCTGTGAAATTACTGGATTTGTCGGGAGATATAAAGAAAACGAATCGCTTCATTGAGCACTTGCGTTTTACTGTAGAAAATGAAGCGGGTAGAACGGTGCATGAATATCTGCTCCCTAATTATGTTGCTTCATGCTGTAAAGAAATAGGAATTGATGGAATTAGATATAGGAGTACAGGATACAACTGTTGCGTACTGTGGAAGGATGACTACTTTGAATATGTAGAAGGCAGCAGAGATGTGATACCAGAGTAAGTGAAATTGTGTTTATAAATAAACTACTATAGATTGGCAAGAAAGGAGAATCAAAAATGAATAGTTTATATGTAATAGATAAGGATACATGTCCGGAATATGATAATATAATACAAAAGGGTCAATGTGGCGATTGTGTACACTATGAAGGGTTTAAAATGTATGAGGGATTGCCATGTATTTGTTGTGAATACTATGATGAGGAGAGTAATGAAAATCAGTTGTAGCCAGATCCGTGACAAGAAATCAAATCTAATTAGTGGCGAGCTGAGAAATTAGCAATATTAAAATTCAAAGAAAAGTGGTTTATTCAGATAATTTTAGTGTCCAGTCTAGCATTGGGGACAGACCCGTGTTCCCAGTAACAAGAGCCACTGAGGGGCAGGTATCAGAAAGAATGTGGGGGTTGTAGCCAAAGGCTTACATGAAACAAAACCACCGAGTGAAAAATAAGACGTAAATGAAAAGCCTAATCCCCCAGCTATGCTGGGGAGAATGGAGTAGGCGGAAGCGGTGAGGATAACAAAATAAAGCCTCCTGTGATATGATGAGAATGGTGTCGCAAGCCAAACTCA